>JBEDKR010000033.1:0-9923 GCA_041172005.1 Pseudomonadota bacterium | reverse complement strand
GTGATGAACCTCGTCGCCGGTTTTCAGACGCTGGGCACGCTGATGGCGGTCGGGCTGATGATGCTGCCCGCTGTCTCCAGCAAGCTCTGGCACGACACGCTGCCAGCGCAACTCGCCAACGCCAGCGCACAAGCCATGCTGGCCAGCACGGCCGGTTTGCTGCTGTCCTACCACTTTGACACGCCATCGGGCCCGACCATCATTGGCTGCGCGGGCGCACTCTACTTTGTATCTTTGTTGGTCGCCCCCGGCGGTTGGCTGGCCGGCCTCAAGAGCCGATCTCACCGGGTGGCCTGAGGCCACCGACTTTGACTTTTATAAAGGCTCTCCATGAAACTTATTTTTCGAAACTTGAAGAACCTCGTCTCAACTCTCGTCATGAGCTGCGCCGCCCTGCTGTCTGGCCACAGTTTTGCAGCGGACAAACTAGCCGTCACCACCAGCTTCAGCATTCTGGGTGACTTGGTTCGGGTGGTCGGCGGCGAACGCGTCAAGGTCACCAATCTGGTCGGCCCTGATCAGGACGCGCATGTGTTTGAGGCCAAACCCAGTGATGCCAAATCGCTGCTGCAAAGTCAGCTGCTGGTGAGCAACGGTTTGGGCTTTGATCCTTGGGCCCAAAACCTCGCCCGATCGGCCGGCTACAAAGGTTTGACCGTGGTGGCGTCCAAGGGCCTGAAGCCCCTCGCGGAAGTGGCCAAGCCAGCAGCCAAAGGCCACGGGCATGGTCACGGCAACCCCCACGGCGAGGCCGATCCCCACGCTTGGCAAAACCCCAACAACGTGGTGCTGTATGTCCGCAACATTGCCGCCGCGCTGAGCCAACTCGACCCCGCCAGCGCCAGCACCTTCCAAACCAACGCAGACGCTTACGTCAAAGAACTACAAGCGCTGGATGCTTGGGCCAAGGCGCAGTTCAACGCCATCCCTGCAGCGCAGCGCAAGGTCATCACCTCGCACGATGCTTTTGGGTATTTGGCAGCGCACTACCAAATCACTTTTTTGTCGCCGCAGGGCATCTCCACCGAAGCCCAGCCCAGCGCCAGAGACGTGGCTCGGCTCATCACCCAAATTCAGCGCGGAAAAATTCGCGCTGTGTTTCTTGAAAATATCAGCAACCAACGGCTGCTAGAACAACTCAGCAAAGATGCTGGCACCACGGTGGGAGCCAAGCTGTATGCCGACGCGCTCTCCGGCCCTGACCAAGCCGGTGCCACCTACCTGCTCATGATGCGCCACAACGTGAGCCAGTTGGCGGCGGGCATGCGGCTGAACTGACGCGACGTCAAGTGCGCATCAACGGCTTGCTTCAACGCGGCGGCAAGCTCATAACCAAGCTACCGCTCCAGAGCGCTTCACCGGTTGGCCCTTCACGCGTCAGCCGGGCTTCTATCGGCACGGCATGCGATTCGCTGCGGGCACGGGTCAGCCACTCGGCCAAGGCCTTAGCCGGTGTCACCCGCAACACCAGATTGACACGCTGATCGCCGACGCTGATCTCGGCGTTGCCGCCCAGCAGACTGACCGACGCTTGCAACTTGTCGACGGCCGCCGTTTGGTCTAGAGCCGGCAGCGCTTGCAAGGCCTGCACGCGCACTTGCAGCCCTTGCATGACTTGCAACTGTGCAATCGCTTGCTGCTGCGCCTGCAGGCTGGTGCGCAAACTGCGCACGGCAGGCAGCACGCCGAAACCGATCAGCAACGCCAGCGACACCACCACCACGGCCAGCAACAACACACGTTTTTCACGCGGACCCAGTGCGGCAAAGCGGGCTTGCAGCGCGGTGCATGAAGCGCCCGCCGCCAAGAGGGTTTCTGACAGGCTGCGCATCAAGGCCTCCCCACCGCCGAGGCAGTGGGCTGCATCAACCAAGTCACGCCGTCTGGGCTGGCGCTGTAGCCATTCGCCTGCACGCCAGCGGTCAACGCTCGGGCTTCATTTGAATTCAATTCAAGCCCACTCACGCGCAGCTGGCCATTGGCGTAATCTAAACTTTGTAGGGTCTGACCTGCCGGAAGAGTCCGACTCAGCGCGCCGAGCATGACATCCAAGTCAAGCGCAGATGGTGCCGCACTGGCTTGTTCGAGCAAGCGCACTTCGCGCGCCATTTGCACAGGTGCGTCGACGACCGTTTTGACACTCGGAAAGTTGCGCCTCAGCACTGCCTGCATGGCATCTTGCGTCAACATCAGCTGATGCTGCTCGACCCAAGCCAGTGCATTCAGGCCGAGCAGATTGACGGCGATCAACACCACGGCCGCCCAGCGCACAAAACGCCAACGCGGAGCCTGCAACCATTCCAGTTTGCCGCGACTCGCTAAGTTCCTCATCTGTAATCGCTTGGACAAGTCCCACGGTGAATTGATCAACTGAAACATGTGCTCGGCTTGCGACAGCGGCGTGACCGGACGTTGCAACAGTTGACTGGCCAATGCAACCAAAGCCGGTTCAGCACTGATGCCGTCGGTCGCCGTGAGTCCGTCCAACAGCGCCGTGTTCAGCGGAAAAACACCAACGCCGCTGTCACCGCACACCACCCCCTGCGGGTCGTCTGCCGTGCCGCTGACATGCAGGTGCCATGGTGGCGCGGGCGGACCCCACTCAGGCAACACGCGCGAGACCGGGCGCTGTGCCGCCTCCAATCCCTGCACAGCCATGGCCAACCAGCGCCGGTCACAGACGGCGATCCATTGCGCCTTGCCCGGCTGAAAAGTCGGCGGCAAGGCGAAATGCAAAAGACCCGGTTCGTCGAGCAACTTATCTTCCAGCAGGCCCTCCAGCACCGCGCGCAAACGTGCAGAACTGGACGTCACGCCATCAGGAACGGTCACTTGGTGCCATGACAAGGCGCGCAACGGCGCCGTCGCGATACAGACGTCCCCCGGCTTGTCGAACAGGGGCAGCGCCTCGGCTCGCGCCCGGCCCGTGCGGGCCACGGACACACCGTCGTCGGTGACGACAAAATTAAATTCTGTTTGCGCCGTGGTCGCTTGCAGCGGCAGCGAAATGATGAGGGTGCTCATGGGGTTTGTGCCGCCACAGCGCGCCGGCGCCACAGGGTTCGGACATCAATGCCGTCACGTTGCAACAAAGCGTTCTCTGCCACGCGAACAGAGCCCAACGAGATCTCGGTGTGTAGCTCGAAGAAGCGCGAACTGACGCTGTATTGCCCTTCGCTCTGCAGGTCGCTGATGCCAGCGTCGCTGACCGCCTGCAAGGGCTTGGACTGACGCAACGCGACCACGCGTTCGGCATCAGCGCGCTTGAAACTGGGCAGCAAACTTTGCAGCACTTCAACACTGGCGC
Source organism: Pseudomonadota bacterium (assembly GCA_041172005.1). Classification (GTDB taxonomy): domain Bacteria; phylum Pseudomonadota; class Gammaproteobacteria; order Burkholderiales; family Burkholderiaceae_C; genus Polaromonas. The sequence goes on along the minus strand of JBEDKR010000033.1, from coordinate 6,616 downwards.
TATTGAGGTTGACTGGCGTGCGACTCGGCAACAAAGTCACGTGCGCCTGCAACGCGGCCAGCGTGGCCGGCGCCAGCCCCAGCCAGACCAGTTGCGTCGACTGGTGTGGCAGCAGCACGGACCCCGCCAGAGCCGTGCTGCCAGCGCCCGCCTGAGGACGCGCACTGGCCTGACGCAAATTGCGGGACAAGGTGGCGAGTTGCTCCGGCGGCAACTTGAGCACTTCAAACAACTTGTCAAACGCCTGCAACCACTGCGCTGACAAAGCTTGTCCCTCCAACAGATTGAGCACATTCATCTTGCCTTGCGCATCGCTGAGTTGCTGCGACACAAAAGACGCTGCCAGCGCGTTCGAGTCAGGCTCCGAATCCCTGTCTGCAGCCGCTGATGACCGCTCTTTTGCGGCTGTGCTGCCGACCAGGAAAACCGCCAGCGGCATGCTGACAACAGGCTGCGCCCACGCTTCACTGGCATGGTCCACCGCTGGGCTGCGTTGTGCGTCATCACGCAGCCGTGAGCGAGCCCAGTCATGCGTGCCGATGAGCAGCCAAGCCCCTTGCAGACGGCTCCGGTCAGCGGTCTCCAACTCAATGCTGCGCCACTCTTGCCAATAAGCTTGGCTCGCCAAAATCGCCACGAGCGCTACCGTCAGCAAAGCGGCCAACAGTGCACTGCCGACAGCTTGCGACGGCAGATGCAAGGCATGAAGAATCTGGACTGGCCTCATCGCAGCATCTCAGACGCAGGGTTGAACCAGTCGCTGCTCACGCGGCCTTGCAAAGCTCCGCCTGATGGCAATTCCAGCAGCAGCCGCAAGGCCGCGGGGCTGTCACTCAAGGTTGGCACCACTGCATTGGCTTGCAGTGCGCGCCGGCCACCACCGGCACCCACCAGGGTATTCGACGCCACCCACTCCCCACCCGTGTAATAGGCCAGCTGCCAACTGCCAAGCGGCGTCACCGCCACGGCACGGCCCATGTCACTGTCCGTTCGGGCCCAGATGGCCGCTTGCTGCCATGCGTTGAGCAGCTCGTTGCGCTGGCTCACCGGTGCCGACTGCCAGCGCACCCATTGCTGCGTGCCGGCGGCCAAGCGCTGCGTCCATGCCACCACCAGCAAAGCCTCCGCGCTGCCGACCGGGCTGCTGCGAACCAACCGCAGCACGCGGCCGTCCCAGTCCAGCGCGGCCACATCAGGCGTCTCCACCACGCGGTCCAAATCGATCGCCCACTGTGCCAAGCCCACTTGCAAACCACCCAAACCGATGCTGTTGGCGCGCGTGACTTGGGCAACGCGCAACATCGCGTCCAAACCGCGCCAGCTCATGAGGGTCAGCAGCGCCATCAGGCTCAAGGCCACCAACACCTCGATCAAGGTGAAGCCTCGGCTGCGCTGTGTTGGCTTGAAAAACATCAGTAGCGCCCGATCACGGTCGACAGACTCAACAACACTTGCTGCGCATCGACCGACTGAACCTGCGCACGGACTTGACGAAAGTCTGGGTTGTCCGTCGCTGCCACGCTCAGCCTGACGCTGAACTCGCGGCCCGCCTGCAGGCAGGCACGCACGCTCTCGCCGACGGCCGGCCACTGCGGCTGCAAGCGCAATCGCGTCAAGTCGTTTTGCGCACACAACTGCGCCAGCACCAGTTCGGGTTGTCGCTCGGCGAAGCGCGTCAGCGTCATGCTGACGGCCATGCCAGCGATCATCGCCAGAGCGACGATGCCGATGGCCACCAGCACTTCGATCAGGGAAAAACCAGCGGGTCGCTTCATGGCGGTGCATTTTTCATTGCACCGCAAAGGGCCGCAGACCATCGCTGGCGATGCGGACGCTGCGCTCCGGCGCATCACGGATGGACAGCACGACCGCCTGCGCACCAATGATCGGCTCGGGCCCGAGCGAGATCGGCTGCGTTGACTGCACGCTGATACTCGAGGCCAGCCAGTTGCCGGGCAGCGTTTGCGCTGGCAGCCCCTCAAACCAAAAGCCTTCCGGCGTGGCCATCCAGCGCACCGGCACACCGCTGGCGCGTGACGCCGCGCGACCCGCTTCGAGCAGCGCCGCCAGTCGGTCGGCTTCACGTTCGAGTTGTGCGTTGGGTGCATCGCGCAAGGCGAGGCTCACGCCAGCCGTGGCCAAGGCCATGATCGCCACCACCACCATCAGCTCGAGCAGCGTCACGCCTCTCATTGCCAGCTGCCAATATCGGCGTTCTTGCCCTCGCCGCCGGGTTGGCCATCAGCGCCATAAGACATCACGTCAATCTCGCCTTTGATTCCCGGGTTGAGGTAGATATAAGGCTGACCCCAAGGGTCGTTCGGCAGTTTGTCGATATAGGCTTTCCAGCTCGTTGGAACGGGCGTTTTGTCGGGCCGCTGCGCCAACGCACGCAGGCCCTGGTCGGCGGTCGGGTAACGCTGGTTGTCGAGTCGGTAAAGTTTGAGTGCCTGCATCAAATTGTTGACGTCCACACGCGCCGCGGCCACGCGCGCGTCGTCCGCACGGTCGAGCACGTTGGGCACAACCAGCGCCGCCAAGACACCGATGATGACCAGCACCACCATCAACTCGATCAAGGTGAAGCCGCGTACCAATAGTCCGCGGTCGCGCTTGCATGGACGATGGGCGTGGGTAGATGATGCGTGCGTCATGATAAATTTTGAAACTGATGCGAGGCGGCGCTGGATCACCGCCCTGTTGGTCGGAGGCGCTTTACTGTGCGCTTGGTACTGGACGCGAGCGGGGCTGTCTGCGAGGGAAACACCATCTGCTGGCGCTGTGCCATCACCGGCGGCAGCGGTAGCCGGCACGCCAGCAGAACTGGCGCGCGTGCTGGGGGCTCCGCGCCCAGCATTGGAGGGCTCAGCGCTGGCTCCGGCTGAACGCTTTCGCGTGATCGGGGTACTTGCCAGCGCTTCCGGCCAAGGCGCTGCGCTGATCTCTGTCGACAAGCAAGCGCCACAGCCTTTTCGGGTGGGTGCCAGCGTCGCACCGGGTTTTGTTTTGAAATCCGTGACGCTGCGTGAAGTTTTGCTGGAGGACAGCATGCAAGGCGAGTTGTCCTTGCCTTTGCCAGACCCCGCTACGGCCAAACAGGAAGAACGAAGCACTGAAGCCCGCAGTGACAGTGCACTGGCGTTTCCGCCAGCCCAGCCGCCCCAGCCTGTGCCATTGCCAAACACGCCGCAAGCAGAACCTGGACCGCCATTACTGCCATCTATTCGGGGCGCGCCAAGCGCCCCTTGAAGCCACTCGGCATCGTCAAGTGATTGAGTTGAGCGCCATGTGATCCATCGCATAGCGTCACCTTAGAGACAATTTTGAAGCTGCAAGCGGAGCCCTCAAGCCGACCGAACGTCAGCCTTTGCCTACTCTCAGAGCTTTCTCAGATCAGACCTGCGGTTTCCATCCCAAGCCCTCATCTTCAGGCCGTGCCGGCGGAGGCATGCTGCCATCATCTGGCTCGACTGGAAAATGCGCAGGGTTATCCGGATCTTCCAGTGGCGGCGGCCCACCGGGCAAAGGCGCAGGCCGGGGATGTTGGCTGAACTTCATGATGAGCGTTCCTTCTAAAACGAGCTTTGCTGGCGAGGTCAGCAAGCAAGCTCGAAAGTTTGCAGTCTCCGGTGAAGTGAGCTGGCACTGAAGAGGCTGAACGCCGCTTGTGCTGTCAGTCTTACCCTACGGCGCCATTGACTGACAAGCCGATATCTGGCGGTCGCTCAGCCGGCGCCGTGGCACTTTTTGTATTTTTTCCCACTGCCGCAAAAGCACACATCGTTGCGACCGGGGGTGACTTCTTTGCGCACGGTGTCGACGCGTGGGCCGAGTGTGCGCCAGAGTTCGCGCAGGTCGTAGACGGCCCAGATGGCTTCGCCAAACGCATTCAAGCGAGCGATGCTGGTGCTAGGCAAGCCCTCCTCCAGCAGCGGTGAAACTTCAGGTTTACCGGTGTCGTCTTCGGTCATGGCGACCACGGCTTCGAGTGCACCGTTCAGCCATTTGGCAGCGTCTTTGTCGCGCGGCTCGGCCCAGTCTTCAGGCCAGCTTTCGACGGCAAACATAAAGCCCAAGGCCCAGACCTGTGCAAAGGCTGGCAGTTCGTCGGCCTTGAAGTTGACTTGTTCTTCGGCGGGTAGTTCAGCCACCGCAGCACGCACGTCCATCACCTCGGGGTGGTAGCAATCGTCATCTTCAAGTGTCTTGCATTCGGCGTCTAGCGCGGCTGACACCTCGGCCCAACGCGCCTCCCACAAAGCGGTGAAGCGATCGCGTTGTTCGTCGCTGGCGAATGAGCCCTCTGCATCTTCATCAGTCGCTTCAGTCGCTGCACCGTCTTCGCCAAGCCCCAACAAGACCGGGAAATACTCAGCCGCAGGCACCGCACGGCGACCGCAAATCAAAGCGGCCATGAAGCCTTCACAAAACTCCCACTGCGGGGTTTCGTCATAGCGGGTGCGCAGCTCATCAAGAATCGCATCCAATTCGTCAAACGTCTCAGGCGGCAAGAAATCGTCGGCGTTGTGGTCGGTCGTGGGCACAGCAGGAGTGGGGGTGTTGGGCATGAAATAGTTCTCAAAAATGAAGCACAGTAGCGTATAACAGTCGAGCTTCGCTGATGGGGGAAAGTGTATCTGCCCCTGACACCAACTTTTTGAAAGCCCCGCCATGCGCCGTGTCATCCACTTTGCCAAGACCATCCCTTGGCCAGACTTGCGTATTCCACTGCTCAAGCTGGACGGCTACACGCAGCGACTCAGCGCCTTGCTACCCGTGCGTTACAGCTTTCTGGTGGCCTGCTTTTTTGGCGGCTTGCTGGCCTTGTTTTCGCTGGTAGGGTTTGGTGTTGGCTTCCTAGCGTTATTATTTTTTGCTGGACTCGTGGCTGTTGGGGTGCACGACTTGCGCCAGACCCGACGCGCAGTGCTGCGCAACTACCCGGTGATCGGGCACCTGCGGTTTTTGCTGGAGTTCATTCGCCCGGAGATTCGCCAGTACTTCATTGAGAGCGACAGCGAGGCCGCGCCTTTTTCGCGAGCCCAGCGTTCGCTGGTCTACCGGCGCGCCAAGGGCGATCAAGACAACCAGCCTTTCGGTACGCATCTTGATGTGTCGCGCCAAGGCTATGAGTGGATCAACCATTCGATGCAGCCAAGCAAGGTGGCGTCGCATGACTTTCGGGTCTGGATTGGGGGCTCGCCGGAGGCGGCTTCCAACTCACGCTTGCCCTGCACCCAACCCTATGCGGCCAGTGTTTTTAACATCTCGGCGATGAGTTTTGGAGCCTTGTCGGCCAACGCTATTTTGGCCTTGAACTCCGGCGCGAAGCGTGGCGGCTTTGCGCATGACACCGGCGAAGGCTCGATTTCAGCGCACCACCGCACCCACGGCGGCGACCTGATCTGGGAGATTGGCTCGGGCTACTTTGGTTGCCGCAACGACGACGGCAGTTTCAGCCCGGAACGCTTTGAAGCTAACGCGCGCGACCCGCAAGTCAAAATGATCGAGCTCAAGCTCAGCCAAGGCGCCAAGCCCGGGCATGGCGGTATTTTGCCGGGCTCGAAAGTAACGTGGGAGATCGCTGCGGCGCGCGGCGTTCCACAAGGCGTCGACTGCGTGTCGCCCGCCGGTCACAGTGCGTTTTCAACGCCAGTCGAGATGCTCGAATTCATCGGCCGGCTGCGCACGCTGAGTGGCGGCAAACCGACGGGTTTCAAGTTTTGTCTGGGCCATCCGTGGGAGTGGTTCGCCATCGTCAAGGCCATGTTGGCGACGGGCATCACGCCCGACTTCATCGTGGTCGACGGTGCTGAAGGCGGCACGGGTGCCGCGCCCGTGGAGTTCAGCGACCACGTCGGTGCGCCGGTGCAAGAAGGTCTCGGCTTGGTGCACAACACACTCATCGGTGTCGGCCTGCGCGACCGAATCAAGCTCGGCTGCGCCGGCAAAGTGATCAGCGCTTTTGACATCGCCCGCATGATGGCACTGGGCGCTGACTGGGCCAACGCCGGCCGCGGTTTCATGTTTGCGCTGGGCTGCATTCAAGCGCAGAGTTGCCACACGGGGAAATGCCCGACCGGTGTGACCACGCAAGACCCGCTGCGCCAACAAGCGCTGGTGGTGCCCGACAAAGCCGAGCGCGTCTGGATGTTTCACCAGAGCACATTGGAGGCCCTGAAAGAGTTGGTGCAGGCTGCCGGCTTGCAGCACCCGAACGATTTGACGGCACACCACATCGTGCGGCGCCTGACCGACACCGACGTGCGGCTGCTGGCACATCTGCTGATGAACATCGCGCCGGGCGCACTGCTGGCGGACGACATCAGCGCGCTGCCGAATGTCTTCAAGCAGTATTGGCCGATGGCCAGTGCGGATCGCTTTGCGGCCTCTTCGGCACTGGCGGCGGCTTGAGTTAGCTCGGCCGCCGGGTTGAGTTCAAAGCGTTTTTTGCGTTCGCACCTTGAGCGCTTGTAGACGCTTGGCCATCGACGTCACGGCTTTGTCTTTGCTCAGCAAGGTACAGCGGTGCGCCACGGCCAAGTCAATGAACATTTGGTCGTCGACATCGCTGCATGTCACCGAGGCTTTGGCTGGCACCGGTACAAGCCGTGCG
>JBEDKR010000032.1:0-9967 GCA_041172005.1 Pseudomonadota bacterium | reverse complement strand
CGTGAAGAATCGCTGCAAAGCGAAACATGTTGAAGGCGATATAAAAATCAAGGTCAGGGATACCGTCGCGACCGGTTCGACGGCAATACGCAGCGACATAAGCCGCTTCGTCTTGCAAACCCTGCGCCGTCAAGTCAATGCCTCGAATACCGCCCAAAATATCAGGAGGCATTCGGAACATCATGGCGTTGTAGGCAAAGTCAGCCAATGGATGCCCAAGAGTCGATAACTCCCAGTCGAGCACCGCCAAGACGCGCGGCTCTGTCGGATGGAAAATCATGTTGTCAGCGCGAAAATCACCATGCGTGATGGCGGTTTCGTCACCCTCTGGAATGTGCGCCGGCAACCATGCCACCAATTTGTCCATGGCAGGATGTCGGCCAGCCAGCGCATCATCAAGATACTGCTGCGACCAACGTGAAATCTGCCTAGAAACATAGCCACCGCTGCGCCCATAATCTGAAAGCCCAATGGATTCAGGCGAAATGGAATGCAGCTTTGCCAGCGTGGCATTCATAGCATCCATGTAATCTGCACGTTCAGATTGCGGAACGTCAGCAAAACTGGCATCCCAAAAAATGCGGCCTTCCACCATGTCCATCACAAAAAACCAACTGCCAATGACCGAGTCATCTGTGCACAAGGCATGAATCTTAGGCACCGGAAAGTCGACAGTTCCAAGAGCCGACATCACCCTCGCCTCACGCTCCACGGCGTGCGCGCCCTTGAGCAAAACACCCGGTGGTTTTCGACGCAGCACGTATGAACGCGTTGGTGTTCGAAGCCGGTAAGTCGGATTCGACTGCCCGCCTTTGAACTGGTCGACCAGCAGCGGGCCTTCAAAACCGGCGACGTTGTGTGCCATCCAGCGGGTTAGCGCTGCCTCGTCGATCCGGTGTTGCTCACGAACAGGAATGGTGTCGACGGAATCAACAGGGCTGCTCATGCGTTCACCTTTGACAATGCCTCGCGTTTGATTTTCTTGGCGAGCGACCATTTGTGAACCTCGGTGGGACCATCGTAAATGCGGAAAGCGCGGATTTCACGGAAGACTTGCTCAACAATGCTGTCGCGCAAAACGCCGCTGCCGCCCATGACCTGAACGCAGCGGTCGGCCACGCGAAACAAGGCATCAGACACCGCGACTTTGGCCATCGAGCTCTCGGTGGTGGCTTGCGAACCGCCGTCCAGCACACAGGCACACCAGTCAATCATCAAAGCCGATTGCTGCAGGTCAATCTCGTTATCGGCCAGCATGAAGCCAACGCCTTCGTGGTCGACCAGCAGTTTGCCAAATGCTTGGCGTGTGGTGGCGTATTGGACAGCGATTTCATGCGCGCGGGTGGCCGCACCGTGCCAGCGCATGCAGTGCGACAAGCGTGCTGGGGAGAGACGGATTTGGGCGTAGCGAAAACCTTCGTGGGCAGCACCCAGCACTTGGCTGTCAGGAACCCGAAGCTGATCAAAAATAACCTGCGCATGCCCTCCGGGCATGGAACTGTCCATGGTGTCCAGAATCCGTTCAATACGCACAGCTGGATTTGGCAAATCGATCAAGAACATCGTTGCTTGCGCCTTGTCAGCACTGCCTGTGCGCGCCATCACAATGCCAACCGAAGCACCTTGGGCGCCGGTAATGAACATCTTGCGACCGTTGATCAACCAATCATCGCCGTCTTGCACTGCCGTGGTTTGCAGCATCGAAGGGTCAGACCCTGCCCCACCTTCTGAGGCCGGTTCAGTCATGAAAAAGGAGGAGCGAGCCTTGCCGCTTATCAGCGGTTCCAGAAAATGTTGCTTCTGCCGCGCTGTGCCAATTTTGCCCAGCAAAAACATATTGCCCTCGTCTGGCGCCATGGTGTTGACGGCCACTGGACCCAACGGTGACAAACCTGAACGCTTCAGCACCGCAGCAGTTTCAAGCTGGCTGAGGTGACTGCCATCGGGCAAGATGTGCGGGGTCATCAAGCCGACAGCACGTGCTTTGGCTCGCAACTCAAGCACCAGTTCCTCGCTGGGTCCATGTGGGGTGCAGCGTGCATCACCTTCGTAGGGAATGACAGTTTCGCGAACAAAGGCTTCGACACGGTCAGCCAAAATTCGGCTGCGTTCAGTAGGGCTGGGCGTGTGCATGGTGTGTCCTTGAGATGTCAATGAGTAGAGCAAGACTGAGCAGTCACAAACTGCTGACAAGATGGCCGCCATCAACAGCCAGCACAGCGCCGGTCATGTAGCGGGAAGCATCAGACACCAATAAAAGCATCGGTCCATCAAGGTCTGACAGTTGTCCAAGGCGGCGTTGTGGAATGCGTTTAATCAATGCTTTACCTGCATCAGTAACCCAAAATTCTTGATTCAGTTCGGTTTCAATATAGCCAGGTGCAATCGCGTTGACGCGGATGCCGTAACGCGCCCATTCCAGCGCCAGTGACTTGGTCAGCTGAATCACCCCCGCCTTGGATACCGCATAGGAAACAACCCCACCCGCTTGGCGCAGGCCCAAAATCGAAGCCACGTTGACGATGCACCCGTGACCCCGTTCGCGCATACCTGGCGCCAAAGCTTGCGCCACAAAAAACATGGCCTTGAGATTGGTGTCCAGCACCGTGTCCCAGTCGTTCTCGGTGTGCGTCAGCGCAGCACCTTCACGCACAACACCGGCGTTGTTGATGAGAATATCAACCGGACCCGCAGCATCGGCAAGCTGATCGCGTGAGGCAATGTCGTTCACATCAAGAGCGATGGTCTCGACAAAATGCCCGTGGGCACGGACTTTTGCTGCGACATTCTCCAGCGCCTCAACCCGCCTAGCCACCAACACCAAGTCAGCGCCCTGACTGGCGAGTAACTGTGCGAAGTGCGCACCCAAGCCGCTGGACGCGCCCGTTACCAAGGCGCGCTTACCCAAAAGTGAAACCGAAAGCTGTGTCGAGAACTGAGCTGAGTTTGCCGTCATGTGGAAACCTGTCGCTTTGTGTGCATCGAAATATTGTAGGACAATTTAATCGACAACAATAGGGGATCTGATTGATTGACAATCAAGGCTATGAAGTCACACCACCAAAGGGTCATATGCCGTCAGCTACCGTGCCAGTGAACGTGAAAGAGCCAGTGAGCGCCTCCGACCTCGTCTTCTTTGGCATTGTGAACGGTTTGGAATTCCAAAAATTTGTACCTGCGCAGCGACTGGTGGAAGTTGATTTAGCCGAGCAGTTTGGTGTCGGCCGCAACTCGGTGCGCGAAGCCTTGCAGCGTTTAGCGGCTGAAGGGATTGTGGAACTGCACCGCCACAAAGGCGCGGCCATTCGATCACTGTCCCTGCAAGAAACCCTAGACGTGCTCGAAGTTGCCGAACGCATGACGGGTTTGTTGGTGCGAGCTGCGGCTAGAGGTGCTGCGACCACGGATCTGAAATCAATCTTGAGCGACAGCCTGAAGGCGTTGAAAGCTGCTGATGCCGCCAACGATGCAACCGCCTTTACCAAAGCTCGCCGCCGCTTTTACCGCTGCTTGCTGGACATGGGCGGCAACCGCGAACTCCAGCGCTTATTTCCGACGATTCAAATGCCTATCGTCTATGCGCAACACCAGCTGCCCGCACTGCAAAAGATTCGTCTGCGTGACTACGGGAAAATGGCAGCGTCTGTTCGGGCAGGACGCGAAGACGAGGCTGAAGCAGCTGGCGCTGCACATGTGCAACATGTCCGCCAAGAAATCGTCGCACGTGCGGCTTCAACCGACAACCCAATGCACTGACTCAGGCCTCAGCCTCATCACGGCCCCGAACCACCAACACTGGCACGGGTGAGTGGCGAATAATTTGCTCAGCATCGCTGCCCAGCAGCACCCGCTTAACGCCGCGCCGGCCGTGTGATCCCAGCACGATTAAATCGGCCTGGCTCATGTGCGCTTGTTCAGCCACATGCTCAAAAACGCGGCCAGGGCCCTCTGCGATCAGCACGCATTCAACTTGCAGGCCTTGGGCCAAGACCTTCTCACCTGCTTTGGCCAGCAGTTCTTCGCCGGCGGCGCGCATCAAGGGAATCATCTGCTGGACGTAGTCAGTCGCTGGCTCAAAACCCGTGAGGTGACTGAGATCGTCGATGACATGCATCAAGTTGATTTTGGCGCCACTGAAAACGGCCAACCGAATAGCTTCATCAAGCGCCTTGTCAGAAGTCGAACTGCCATCGACAGGCACGAGAATGTGGTGGAAACGGGTCATGACTTTTCCAAGTTTTGCGGATTGAGCACCATGCGCATGGACACCACATCGGCTGAACTACCCGGTTCCACGGTAAATCCCGCATGCCGTGCGAGGGACGCGACGCTCAAGTTCTCAAGCATGCACTCACCGATCACTTCGGTGGTGCCGCGGGCTCGCAAGTAGCGCAGCAGTTTGTCCAGCAACAAGTGGCCAAGTCCCCTGCCCTGCCAGCGCGTTGCCACCTGAATGGCGAACTCAGCCCGGATGTTGTCGGGGTCGCAAACAGCACGCACCTCGCCCAGCATGCGGGGCTCACCAGTCGCTGATTCGCTCAAGGCAATGAAGGTCATCTCACGGTCGTAATCAATCTGGCTGTAGCGCGCCAATTCAGAGTGTGGAACTTCGCGCCTGACCATGAAAAAACGCAAGCGCATGTCGGCCGGCGTGGCGTCCGCGTAAAAAATCTGAAGCAGACCGCCGTCATCAGGCCGAATCGGGCGCAGCAGCAGATTTCTTCCTGCCAAATGAATCTGCTCTTCTAGCGCTGCCGGATAAGGCCGAATCGCCAAGTGTGCCCCGTCGCGCACGGTACTGATTTTGATGCGCACGCGTGAATCCACCGTCAGCACACCGTCGGCGTCTATCAGCAAAGGATTCATGTCGAGCTCGGCCACCTGCGCCATATCACAGGCCAGCAGCGAGACCTTTAACAAGGTGTCCAGCAAAGCTGCTTGGTTCGCCGCTGGTTTGCCACGGTAGCCGCCGAGCATTTTTCCAAGCTGGCTGCGTTGCACCAAATCTTGCGCCAAGCTGGCATTCAGCGGCGGCAAAGCCACCGCGTGGCTGGCGTGCAACTCCACCGATGTGCCGCCCTCGCCCAGCAATAGAACTGGGCCAAACAGCGGGTCGGTGTTGATGCCCACGATCAGTTCATGCGCGCCGGGCCGATGCGCCATCGCTTGCACCGTGTAGCCTTGCAGCACCGCGTCGGGACGCAGCTTTGTCACTTGCGCCTGCATTGATTCTGCTGCGGCACGCACTTCGGAAGCAGACGCCAAGCCGAGTACCACCCCGCCAACATCAGACTTGTGGATGATCTGCGGCGAGATGATCTTCAGCGCCACCGGATAACCCATCGCCTCAGCAGCCAACACGGCAGCGTCTAGGTCTACCGTTTTTCGGGTGTCAACAACAGGAATGCCATAGGCCGCCAACAAGGCTTGCGAATCCGCATCGCCCAACCATTCCCGACCCTCTTGCAAAGCCTGCTGGATCAAGTTTTGCGCTCGCGCGCGGTCAGGCTGCAAGTCGGGGACGGACGCCGTGGTGAGTTGCTGCAAGGCTTGTTGGTTGCGGTTGAAATGGACCAACTGCATCCATGCGGCAGTGGCACGTTCTGGCGTGTTGTAGCTGGCAATACCGGCTGCGGCCGTTGCTTGCCGTGCAGCAGCCACCACGGCACCGCCCAGCCAGCAGGCCAACACAGGTTTGCTGGCCGACTGCATCAAGGGTAGACAAGCCGAAGCAATCTGCGTGGCTGAAACGATGGCCGTGGGCGCATGCATGAAGAGAACGCCATCGACCTCCGGTGCAGCCAGCAACACCCGCAGCGCCGCCTGGTAGCGGCTGACTGGCGCGTCGCCGATGATGTCCACCGGGTTGCCCTTAGACCACGTCGTTGGCAGGCAAGCATCCAACGCAGCCAGCGTGGTGGGGCTCAAGTCGGCCAGCGTGCCGCCGCCCAGCGACAGTGAATCAGCAGCCAACACGCCCGCACCGCCGCCATTCGTTACCAAGGCCAAGCGCTCACCCCGCAGCGGCCATGTGTGCTGCATGTTGGACAGCGTTTCAGCGGCGTCAAACAAGGCTTCAAGCGTGTCCACGCGCAACATGCCGGCGCGCTGAACTGCCGCGTCAAACACCACGTCAGAACCTGCCAGTGCACCCGTGTGCGAAGCCGCCGCTTTGGCCCCCGCAGGCGCACGACCGGCCTTGACCAATATCACCGGTTTGTTGCGCGCAGCGGCGCGCGCGGCAGACATGAATTTGCGCGCCGTTTTGATGGACTCCACGTACATCAAAATCGCCCGCGTACCCGGGTCGCTGCCGAGGTAATCCAGCATGTCGCCAAAATCCACGTCGGCGCTGTCGCCCAGCGAGACAAAGTGCGAAAACCCGATGTTGCGGCTGTTCGCCCAGTCCAGCATGGCTGTGGCCAAGGCGCCAGATTGCGTGACAAAGGCGAGCTTGCCAGGCAAGGCATTGCCGGGCGAAAAACTGGCATTCAGCGCAACGCCCGTCACCAGTGCGCCGATGCAATTGGGGCCCAACACGCGCAGCAAATAAGGCCGGGCAGCAGCCAACATGCTTTGCTCAATGGTGATGCCGCTGGCGGTCATGGCTTTCAGGCCCGCGCTCAGCACTATGGCTGCGCGCGTACCCTTGCGGCCTAGCTCTGACAGTAGCTCAGGCACGGTCTCGGCCGGTGTGCAGATGACGGCCAAGTCCGGCGCGAATGGCAATGAGTTCACATCCGGCCAAGCGCACTCGCCATCGACCTGCGCATGCTTGGCATTGACCGGCCAGACCGGCCCTTTGAAACCGCCCAGCTTGAGGTTGTGCAAGACCACCGAACCCAAGCTGCCCTCGCGGTCAGAGGCGCCGATGAGGGCGACCGAGGTCGGCTGAAACATGGCTTCAAGGTGGCGTACGGTCATGGCGTGGCTGTGCATCTATTCTGCATATGAAGGCTGCCAGCTTAGCCTGATGGCGCCCGACGTGTTTGCGCCAGATCAAGTCCCCCGCTGCTTATGAACGGCGAGGAAAAATTCCTAGGGCAACAGGAACAACGGCTTTCGCGGTCATGGCGTGTTGGACTGCATTTGGACAGGACGAAGCGGGATTCAATGCTAAGTGCAATGACTTTTCGTTGCACTTAACAAACTATGAACCACACCTCAACAGGAGTAACAGCATGAACAACCTTCGCGTGACCGACCCTACCTTTGGCGACTCTATCGAATCGGCTTTTCGCCGCTTTCTCTCGCCCGTCACTTTTGATGCGGACATGCCCGAACTGCAGATGCGCTTGGATGTGTCTGAGAAAGAAAATGCTTATGAGATCAAGGCGGATATTCCAGGCGTCAAGAAAGAAGACATCAACATCCGGATCGACGGCAATGTGGTGCAAATAGACGCCGAAATGAAGCGCGACAAAGAAACCCGTGGCGATGGCAACAAGGTGCTGCGCAGCGAGCGTTATCGCGGCAGTATTTCGCGCAGCTTCAGCTTGGCGCTAGATGTTGACGAAGCCAAGTCGCAGGCCCGCTATGCCGATGGCGTGCTGACGCTTGAGCTGCCAAAGAAGGCGTCCGGTACCGCTAAAAAATTGCAGGTGCAGTGAGCAAGACAAGGGACCGGTTTTCCGGTCCCTTGTTGACATAGATCAAAGTGGCTTGCTTAATGGTCAAAGATACTTAAAACTGATAAGAAGGAACTAGCATGTACCAACGAATTTTGGTCCCTGTTGACGGTAGTGAAACCGCTACCAAAGCCATGATCACAGCCCTTCAGATGGCTCGTGACTCGGGCGGTCAAGTGCATCTTGTCCATGTAGTTGAAGGCATGACGCCACTGGCTGCTGATCCTTACGGCGCTTACTCTGGCGAAGTGATTGAAATCATGCGCCAAAGCGGTAGCAAGATTCTTGAGGATGCGCTAGAGGTCGCCAAGGCGGCTGGGGTGCCAGCCGACACCGAGCTATTCGACAACTTTGGAGAGCGTTTAGCTGAAGTGGTGGCCGATGCAGCCAGCCGTTTCAAAGCAGACTTGATTGTGGTTGGCACACACGGACGCCGAGGCATTGGCCGAATGATGCTGGGCAGTGGTGCCGAACAAATCATTCGCCTTGCACCGGTACCTGTCCTTGTGATCCGTCACAGTGAGAAAAATGACGCTTTGGCGTGACATGCGCATTGTCAAACTGTTTTTGAACGAAAAGGAAGAAAAAAATGAAAATTCTGTTTCCGGCTGATGGCAGCGAATTCACTAAAAAGGCCCTCGCCTTCCTCGTCACGCATGAAAACATGTGCGGGCCTGAAGATGAATTGATCGTGGTGAATGTACAGGCGGCAATTCCTCACCGCGTGCAGCGCATGGTCGGCGCCACCACGGTGCGCGAATACCATGAAGATGAGGCTACCAAAGTACTCAAGTCAATCGAACGGTTTTTAACCAAGCACAAATTAAACTTTCGCACGAGTTGGGTGGCCGGTTCAGCCGCGACCGAAATCCTCAAAGCGGCAACCAAGGAAAAGGCCCACATGATTGTCATGGGCACGCACGGTCATGGCTTGATTGGTCGGGCTGTCATGGGCAGCGTTGCTCAGCGCGTCTTGGCTGAAGCCAACATTCCTGTTTTGCTGGTGAAGTGAATTTTCACATGGCAGCTATGGCCGCCTTCGGGCGGCTTTCAGTGCTTGGATTTCAACAATCTCTTTAGGCTTTGCTCAAGCAGCAACGCCAGCACGGCGCCGGTACCAGCAGCCAGCAAAGACGCCTTCATCGGTTGCATCAATACAAAGCGACTGGCCTTGTCCTCCAAGCGTTGCAGCAGGCTAAATTTGACGTGTTTCTGATGCCCCGCTGACTGCAAAACCTCACCTTGGGCAACCTCGACCGCAGATTGCAAAACATCTTCCTGTAACGGTCGATGAGCGACTTTACCGTGATGCGCCCCGTCAGGTTTGTGTGTGCTCTGAAGATCAGGATTCATGGTGCGTGACTTGATAAATTGAAGATGGTTTGAAGTTAGCCTGTGGGGAGAATCGTCCGTGTGAGTGATGCATCCATCCCGAGGTCGGATCAGTCCGACACTCAGCGCAGAGTTGACTGACAGCGAGTGGCGTTGACCGACGCTCTTCACCCGCATCAAGATCACTTAACGTCAAGAATTGGTTTTTGGGATTTCTCTTTACTGGAATTTCTGAAACTCAGTCCATGATGCACAGGAATCCAGATGTCCCTTTACAGGCGTAAAGCCAGCGCCAATAAAACTTCGCCAGATACCGCCAAGTTTGACAACAGCAACACCCTGACCACGGCGCAAGGCGTGCAGATTCCAGACAACCACCATTCGCTCAAAGCTGGGGCACACGGCCCAACGCTGATGGAAGACTTCATCTTGCGCGAAAAGCTCATGCACTTTGACCACGAGCGAATTCCGGAGCGGGTTGTTCACACACGGGGTGCGGCGGCGCATGGCTATTTCAAGGTCTTCAAACCTTTTTCGCAGTACAGCAGCGCCGGATTTTTGCAGGACCCTTCGGTTGAAACGCCGGTCTTTGTGCGCTTTTCAACCGCTGTTGGATCGCGTGGTTCAGCCGACACGGTCCGCGATGTGCGCGGCTTTGCGGTTAAGTTTTACACGCAGCAAGGCAACTACGACTTGGTCGGCAACAACATGCCGGTGTACTTCATTCAAGATGCCATCAAGTTCCCTGACCTCATGCATGCGCTCAAACCAGAGCCACAACATGAGATGCCGCAAGCTTCATCGGCACATGACACTTTTTGGGACTTTGCATCCCTGATGCCGGAGTCCACCCACATGCTGATGTGGTTGATGTCCGACAGGGCCATTCCGCGCAGCTACCGCATGATGGAGGGCTTTGGCGTACACACCTTTAAGTTGGTCAATCCGCACGGTCAATCATGTTTTGTGAAGTTTCACTGGCAGCCCAAGTTGGGCCTGCACAGCAT
>JBEDKR010000031.1:0-10276 GCA_041172005.1 Pseudomonadota bacterium | reverse complement strand
ATTTTTGTCAGACAGTGTGTAGTCTTCAGGAATAACGCCCCCGAGGTTGAGCAAGAAAGCTGTCACTGCATAGACCTCTTCGGTGCTCAATGATTTCGGCTGATTCCAAGGCATGGCGCGGTTGATGTAGTCCCACAGTGTCGAGACCGTCGCCAGCTTCATCAGCATGGTGCGACCCGTCGTCGGGTCCAGCAGTTTGGCAACGCGCCCGGTCTTGACGTCTTCAGCCGTGGTGCCGCCAATCAATGGCGAAAAAACCTCGTTGGACTCACCAAAAATACCGTGGCAACTGGCGCATTTGCTTTCCCAGACATCCTGCCCTTTGGTCACTGAACCAGAGCCTTTTGGCAAACCCTTGAAGTCGGGCCGCACATCAATGTCCCACGCCGCCACTTCTTTGGGCGTGGCGAGACGGCCGATGCCGGTGAACGGACTGGCGGTTTGCGCAGCAACCCAGCCAGCGCAAACCAGCGTGGCCACAGCAACGAGCGCTTTACGAGAGTTGAACATTTTTGACCTCGCCGTTTTCCTGCACCAGCCAAGACTGAATCGCATTGTTGTGATAGATGGAACGCGTGCCGCGGACCTCCCGCAGCAGCTTGTAAGTGGGCTGCACGTAGCCGGTTTCATCGGTGGCGCGGCTCTGAATGATGGCAGGCTTGCCGTCCCAGACCCAGTCGAGGTTGAAACGACTGAGCGCCTTGGACAGCACCGGGGTTTCAAGTCGCGCCTGACGCCAATTGCGCCCGCCGTCGACCGACACATCGACCTTTTTGACCTTACCTTTGCCCGACCAAGCCAGTCCGGTGATGTTGTAAAAACCTTTGTCTAGCAGCACCTGACCGCCTGAGGGCGTGGTGACCACGCTTTTGCATTCTTGCAAGTTGCTGTACTGACGCTGCATGCCATCGGGCTGCAGGTCGAGGTAGTGAATCGCTTCATCCTTGGTCGCATAAGGTTTGTCGCCCAACTCAACCCGGCGCAGGTATTTGATCCAGCTCACGCCCTGCACGCCGGGCACCACCAAGCGCAAGGGGTAGCCGTTTTCAGGCCGCAGCATTTCACCGTTTTGACCGTACGCCACCAGCACTTCGCCCGACAAAATCAGGCTCATCGGAATGGTCCGGGTCATCGACGAACCCTCACCGCCTTCGGCCAGCACGAACTTGCCGTTTTTCAGATCAGCACCGGCGATTTCTAGCAAGGTGATGAGCGGCACGCCGGTGAACTCGCTGCAAGAAATCATGCCGTGGGTGTACTGGCAAGTCGGCACTGCCACGTTGCCCCATTCCGCAGCTGTGTTGGCACCGCACTCAATGAAGTGAAAACGTGACACCGACGGCAACCGCATGATCTCGTCCATGGTGAAGACATGCGGCTTGCTGACCATGCCGTTGACCATGAAACGGTGTTTGGAAGGGTCAATGTCCCACCAGCCCTGATGATGCCGTTCAAAGTGCAAGCCACTTGGGGTGACGATGCCGAACAGCGACTGCAATGGCGCGAACGACACCGAGGCTTGCGCTGTTTGCGTCAAGCCCGGGCTTTGCCGGCGCTGCACGTTGGTCTCGTATTTCGATGGTTTGCCGTAGCCGTCGGTGACAACGCCCTGCCCCAAGCCCGTGCTGTGCGCCGGCAGGTTGAGAATATTGGGGTCACCGCCCTCACTTGGCACTGGATTGCCCTGAGCCAGCGCAACTGGTGCAGCCATACCGGCAGCGGCCGCAGCAAAAGCGCCGCGAATGAAATCACGGCGACCGTTTTTGGCCTCAGACACGACAGTCTGGACGTCTGCGCGACCGAGAAAATTTTCGGGTGCTTTTTGAATTCGACCTGAGCCCAGGCCTGCTATCAGGTCAACATGCGTCACGGTAACTCCTTGGGACTTGGTGTGCTCATCTTTATTTCTAACATTAGCATTTACGAATATATCGAGCTAACGAGACTTTAGCAGCTAGTGTTTACCCCAAATCAGAGGGTAAATTTTCAAGCACGCCGAGCGCTAAGCAGAAGACAATTTCGATCAAATACTCCTATTTTTACGAACAAAAAACTAAATAAATACAGTAAAAAACATACCCTACTGCCATAGACTCATGACCAGAGCCTGCGTACGCCCCTGAATCCAGCACGCAGGCAATACACATTTTCTAAGGTTCATATGCAGACTATTGCGCCCATGTGGCTGTGGCTCACTTTTGGTGGCATCGTTTTGGCATCTCTCTTTGTTGACTTCGTTGTGCTCAAAAAACAGGGGGCACACGACATCAGCGTCAAAGAAGCGCTGAACTGGTCCTTGATTTGGGTCGCCCTGAGTTTTCTGTTCAACGGGCTTTTCTGGTGGGCTGTCAGAGACGCCACCGGCTCAGTGGAAGTAGCGAACACCAAGTCGCTCGAATTTTTGACCGGCTACCTGATTGAAAAATCATTGGCGGTGGACAACATATTCGTCTTCCTGCTGATATTCACCTACTTCGCCGTGCCCACGCAGTTTCAAAAGCGGGTGCTGATGATTGGCATCATTGGAGCGATTGTTCTGCGCACCATCATGATCTTGGTGGGTGGTTGGTTGCTGGCCGAGTTCCACTGGATTTTGTATGTCTTTGGCGCGTTCCTCATTTTGACGGGCGTGAAGATGTGGTGGGCTGCCGGCAAAGAGCCAGACCTCGACGAAAATCCGGCGCTGAAGCTGTTACGCAAGCTGATACCGGTGAGCAAAAACTACGATGGCGAGAATTTTTGGACCATTGAGAACGGCAAAAAAATTGCCACGCCTTTGTTCATGGTGATCTGCTTGATCGCGCTCACCGACGTGATTTTTGCAGTGGACTCTATCCCAGCAATTTTTGCCATCACTCAAGACCCTTTCATTGTGTTGACCAGCAATGTGTTTGCCATTCTGGGACTGCGCGCCATGTACTTTTTGCTGGCAGCTGTGGCCAACAAATTTCACTTGCTCAACTATGGATTGGCGGTAATCTTGGTCTTCATCGGCACCAAGATGTGCTTGATCGACATCTACAAGATCCCGGTGCTCTTTTCTTTGGCGGTGGTGGTCGGCATCTTGGCTCTGACCATGCTGCTGAGCCTGCGCCGGCGATGAGCCGCCAGCCGAGTGCTGAAGGCCTGAGGGTCCAAGAGTCTAAAGCGCCGGCTGCAACAAGCTTTGGACCAAGGGATGCTGCACTTTTTTCTCGGTGCCAATCGCAAAGAAGTGCTCGGTGACGCCCTCGCATGGGCCCAACCGTTCGACCGCGTAGTGGGCCAGCAAATCGTCATGCACCCAGTCCGCTCCTGGAAAAATACCCATGCCACTGGCACCAAAGGTTTTAAGCAAGGCGCTGTCTTCGAACTCACCGACGATGCGCGGCCGGATGCCGCGTTGCTCAAACCAATGGTCCAAACGGGTGCGAACCGCAGTGTGGGCCGTGGGCAGCAACAAAGGCACGTCGCCCAGACTTTTCGGAAAGTCCTTCATCGCGGCCTTGACCAGCGCCGCCGTGCCATACCAAGCCACGTCCGTCGACCCCAAGGCATGGCTGTAAAGTTTGATGTTGGGGTTGGGCGGTGCAGGTCGGTCTGACAGCACAACGTCAAGGCGGTGTAGCGCCAAGTCGCCCAGCAAATTATCGAGTTCGCCCTCGTGGCACAGCAAACGCAGGTTTGGCATCGGTACCACGGGTTGCAATAGACGGCGAACCACGAGTTTTGGGAGTCCATCGGAAATGCCAACCGCCAAGCGCAGAGAAGGAGAACTCGCGGCATCGCGCACCAGAGCAGGCAGACTCTCACCCAGCTGAAAGATCAGATCCGCCTGCTGCATCGCGGCCAGTCCGGCCTCCGTCAGCACCAAGCCGCGGCCGGCCGGCTTGAGCAGAGCGTAGCCCAAGGAGCGCTCCAAATCCCGCACTTGGGCGCTGACAGTTTGCACCGCCATGTCCAGCTTGTTGGCAGCCCGCGAGATGCCGCCTTCTTTGGCGACCACCCAAAAATAGTAAAGATGTTTGTAATTGAAGGAGGTACTCATAGTCAGATTTTTCAGAAGTACTGTTCAGGAATTATCTGCTTTTTAAGTATCTGTCAAAGCGATAAAGTCGCCGCGTTGCCACTTAGAAAAAAAACAATGAAGATCGTTATCAAAATTCGTGATACCAACGTGCATCCCTCTTTGCCATCTGACGGCAAGGACGCCCATGAGTGACACCACCACCTCCGGCATGGCACTCGGGCTGGCGGCATTGGCCGCCATTTTTCTGTGGGGTGCCCGATACGAATACATCCAAGGTAATCAACGCGATGCCAACTTGCTGGCAGGGGTTGCGATCGCCAGCTTGATCAGTGGTGCAGCCGTTTTCCTGATCTGAACCGGCAACCGAACCCATGCAAAGCTTCTTTGACCCCGCCATTTTGTTTTTTGTTTTTGGAATATTAGCCGGTTCACTCAGGTCAAATTTAGAAATACCACCGCAAATTTCGCGCTTTCTGTCGCTTTATTTGCTCATGGCTTTGGGCCTCAAAGGGGGTTTTGCGCTGGCCAAGTCGGGCTTGACGACAGAGGTCATGATCAGCTTGGGGGCTGCGCTTGGCATGGCGGTACTGGTTCCGCTTTTGGGCTACGTTGTGCTGCGGCGCTTTCTGAACGGTTTTGATGCCGCCGCGATTGCCGCTACTTATGGTTCGGTCAGTGCTGTCACCTTCATCACAGCGGTTCAATACTTGGATGTCAACGGCATCGCGTATGGCGGACACATGGCGGCAGCGATGGCCCTGATGGAGTCCCCCGCCATCGTGCTGGCTGTCGTGCTGGCCAACCACGCCCGACAACAAGGTGCCACCAACAACGCACCGTTGGGACGCATCCTGCACGAGTCGCTGACCGATGGCGCGCAACTCTTGCTGTTGGGCGCGATGTTGATTGGCGTATTGACGGGGGACAGCGGCCAAGCCGCCATGAAGCCCTTCTCGGTCGATCTGTTCAAAGGCATGCTGGCGTTCTTTTTACTCGACATGGGCCTGCTGGCGGCGCGCAACATGGGCAAGTTGAAGGGACAGTCGGCTTGGTTGCTGGCCTATGCCATCGTTGGGCCACTGGTGCATGCCGGCATAGCGCTGTTGATCGGGTCGATGCTGGGCATGTCTTCAGGCAACTTGGCCTTGCTGATGGTGCTGGCCGCCAGTGCGTCTTACATCGCCGTGCCAGCAGTTATTCGCCACGCCATTCCGGAGGCCAATCCGTCGCTGTACTTTGGCATGTCGCTGGGTTTGACTTTCCCGTTCAATATTTTGATCGGAATTCCACTCTATGTGCATGTGGCGCAGCTTGGCTTTTAAGCGCCAGCTTTTGCGAGTCTAGGCACCTCACTTGAAGCGGTAATAGTCCCGGTTCAGTACCGCGCTGATGGCGGTCACTTCTTCAGGAAACAGGGCCAAGTTGAGTTCCATGTTGCACTGCTCGATCATGCCGCGCAAAGCGCCTGGCGTGTTGATGCGGCCGCTAGATTGATAAATCAACGAGCCGTCACCACCCACCTTGCGCTGGTGGCAGGCCACACACTGGTTGTCAGCGATCAATTGCGCGCCCAGTCGCAGGTCGGCCCCGACAAAAATAGCCGGGCCTTGCGCCAGTGCCGGAACACTGGCGAATGCGAGCAGTACGGAAATCAGAGCTTTGAAGGTCATGGTCGGTGGGACGGCTTTCAGACGCTCTGATCTTAAAGGCTACATGCCGAATCAGGCGTCAGGGTTAAACCCAACCAGTGTGAATGTGCCGCCTACTTGACCTCGCGCTCCATCAACAGATACGTGTTGTAAGCATTCATGCGGTTCACAGCCTTGAACAGGGGAAGACGCTCAAAGCGCGACCAGTCAGCAGCGGCGTAGGCCGAATCAAAGGGTTCCATGTTTTTCGCTGCCTCGGCCATGCTGCTACGCAAGTACACAAGGTAGTCACGCGTCAAGGCCATGTCACTCTTCGCCTCATTTGAGATCGGTCCATGACCGGGCACGACCACGGCGGTGTCGAAATTCAGCAGGGTCTCTAAGGACTGAATCCAGTGACCGCTGTCGGCTTGCCCGACATAAGGAATGCGGTTGCGAAAGACTAAGTCACCGGCAAACAGCACTTTGTCCTGCGGCAGGTAAATCACCAAGTCCTCTGGCGTGTGCGACGGTCCGACAGGCTGCAACACAAAGCGCACACCGCCAACCGTCAGCTCGGTGCGGCCGTCGATCCATTCATCGGCGGGCACCAGTCGGGTTGTTTCGTCAATCCACGGGAAGAGCTCTTGCCGCGAAGCCTCCATGCGCAAACGCGCCATGTCGGACTGCAAATATTCACGGGCCGCACCATGCGCCACGATGCGCGCGCCCTGCGCCTTGAAAGTCTGCAAGCCATAAATATGATCCGCATGGTAGTGCGTGACGATGACGTGGGTGACCGGCAGGGGCGTGAGCTTGCGAATCTCAACCAGCAGCTGCTCAGCCAAGGCAGGCGAACCCAGCGCATCAATGACAACCACGCCAGCCGGCGTGATGACGAAGCCGGCATTAGAGATGAAGTTTTGATTGGCGCTGGAGCCCATCGCCGACAGGCCTTCGACATACCAAGCCAGCTTAGAGACGGGCTGTGTCTTCATCTTGACAGAAGTTCTGGCGACGGCTTGGGTCGCCAACACCGACTGAGCCTGCCCCTGTGCAGCCGGCCAAAGCGCCAGCGCCAAAACCAACGGCAGCGCCAGATGTTTGAAAAACGGCATGTTTCCCCTCCCCTGTGATCGATCAAGACTTGTCATGGCCGGAGCCAAATATAAGCCAAAAGCGAATTAAAGAGTTGGAAAACTCCAGCAGATCAGCTCGCCATCCGGTCCTTGATCTGCTGCAAGGCGGCCGGGTCGTCCATGCTCGTCACGTCGCCCGCATCACGGCCTTCGCAAATGGCCTGAATCACGCGGCGCAGCAGTTTGCCGCTGCGAGTCTTCGGCAAGGCCGTCACGAAGCGCACGCGTGCCGGTCTGGCGACAGCACCCAAGTCGCCATCGACTTGCTTCATGATTTCGCGCTCAAGCTGGAGTGAAAGCGCCGGATCATTCACAGCACTGGCGTCTTTCAGCACAACAAAAGCCATTGCGACTTGACCCTTGAGGTTGTCAGCGACGCCGACCACCGCCACTTCAGCCACAGCGGCGTGGCCTGAAATGCTTTCTTCGATCTCGCGCGTGCCCAAACGGTGACCGGCGACGTTGATCACGTCGTCCGTTCGACCGAGGATGAAGTAGTAGCCGTCTTCGTCGCGAATGCCCCAGTCGAAGGTGTTGTAGACCAGCTTGCCAGGGATACTCTTCCAATAGGTGTTGACGAAACGCGCGTCGTCTTTCCAGATGGTTTGCATGAAGCCAGGCGGCGTTGGGCCGTCCAGCACCACCACTCCTTTTTCATTTGGCTGGGTGAGTTCTTCACCGGTGTTTTCGTGCAACAGTTTGACGTTGTAGCCGTACATCGGCACACCCGGGCTGCCAAACTTGCTGGCCATCGGCGCCACGCCATTAGCGACGGTGAGCAGAGGCCAGCCAGTTTCGGTTTGCCAGTAGTTGTCGATGATCGGCACATTCAGGCCTTCGCTGATCCAACGGGCAGTTGGTGCATCCAATGGCTCACCCGCCAGATACAAGGCCCGCAGGCTAGACAAATCGTACTTTTTAAGCAGCGCTGGGTCTTGTTTTTTAAGCACGCGCACAGCAGTCGGCGCGCTGAACATGCCGGTCACTTTGTACTTTTCGACCAAGCTCCACCAGATACCGCCGTCTGGCTGACCGTCCATGCCTTGGGTTGGCAAACCTTCGTACATGATGGTCGCCATACCGGCTATCAACGGGCCGTAAACGATGTAGCTGTGGCCAACGACCCAACCAATGTCGCTGGTTGCAAAAAAGGTTTCGCCAGCACGGCCACCAAAAATATACTTCATACTGGCCGCCAAAGCGACGGTGTAGCCAGCGGTGTCGCGTTGCACGCCTTTGGGCTTGCCGGTGGTGCCGCTGGTGTAGATGGTGTAGCTGATGTCGGTCGAGTTCATCGGCTCGCAAGGCACTTGCGCGTCGATGTGTTGCTGCCGTAATTCAGACCACAGATGGTCGCGCCCAGCCACCAAATCCATGGGTGCGAGTTGCCGGTCAGACAGCAGTACAGCATCAGGTTTGTGCTTGGCCAGACGAATCGCTTCATCCAGCAAATGCTTGTAGGGCGTCGGCTTGCCGCCGCGCGAACCGGCATCGGCACTGACGATGACTTTCGGTGTTGCGTCGTCTATCCGCGAGGCCAGCGAACCGCTGGCAAAACCACCAAACACCACGCAATGAATGGCGCCAATGCGGGCGCAAGCGAGCATTGCAAAAGCAGCGTCGGCCACCATCGGCATGTAAATCAACACGCGATCGCCCTTTTGCACACCCAACGATTTCAAGCTGGCCGCCATGCACTGCACTTCTCGGTGCAAGTCGCTGAAGGTGTATGTTTTTTCAGTGCCGGTTTCAGTCGAAATCGCAATCAGGGCGGCCTGATCTGCACGCTCTTTTAAATGCCGGTCGACCGCGTTGTGACACAGGTTCGTTTGGCCGCCTTCGAACCAGCGCGCAAACGGAGGGTTGTCGTAATTACAAACACGCTCAAACGGCTTGAACCAGTCGATTAACTTGGCCTGCTCAGCCCAAAATGCATCCGGCTGATCGATGGACTGACGGTAAAAGTCTGCGTAGCTGACAGGGGTTGGCGCTGAGCTCATCTTGGGTCTCCGTTTAAACTGAATTCATAATTATTGATAATAGGCTTGCAGCAGCCTGACTTCAAATCATTTGACCCAGTACGGCACCACGGTCACTTAACCAGCGACTGCACCCGCTTGAACATCTCGTGATCAGCCGTGCGCAACCATTCAAAAGCCACCATCTCGGTGGTCACCAGTTCTGCCCCGTTGCCTGCCAACCGGTCAAAAGCGGCGTCCCTATTGCGCTCGCTGCGCGAACTGCAGGCATCGGTCACGACCCAGACGTCAAACTCTTCTTCCAGCAAATCAAGCGCCGTTTGCAGCAGGCAGACATGTGCTTCGCAGCCGGCGATCACAATGATGCCGCGACCTTCTTCTTCGGCC
This sequence comes from Pseudomonadota bacterium, assembly GCA_041172005.1. Lineage (GTDB taxonomy): Bacteria > Pseudomonadota > Gammaproteobacteria > Burkholderiales > Burkholderiaceae_C > Polaromonas. The sequence continues at coordinate 1,134 of JBEDKR010000031.1, read as the reverse complement.
GGTGCCGCAGGCTTTTGCAAATGCTTCGGCAGGCTACGGGCGTTGCCACCCTGCGTTGCTTTGCGGGCTGGAGGGCGCAGCCAATCTGAGATTCCTTCGGCCACGGCACTGAAAGACTGCTTGTTCATCACCCGGCCGCCAGCTTGTTCTATGGCGGCCTGCAAGTCCGGCATGTTGGGGCCCAGATCGTCAGGGCTTTGAGCGGTACCCCAAACAGGCACTTGCAGCGCATCTGCCAGCCGCGCCAGCCGCAGGGCGTTGGCCAGCACCAGCTCATGTTCAAAAATGGCAGGCATCAACCGGACTTGGTAGTCCACCAGCAACAGTTGGGATTCTTCGACGTCAAGCAGCATGGCGTTGTCCAATTAAAAAGGATGTTCGGATGCAGGCGATAGATGTTGCCCGCGATGCGGCATCTTGCCAGAAGTCATCCTCGAACCTTCTTGCGCGCAAGCACTCAGGGTAGACCACGACCCCGAGAAGCATCATTCACCGAGGCAAGGAATTACATCCCGCCCAAGTCCTGGATGGCATCAACCACCATGCCGGTACCGATTGCAATCAGCAAAATATCGGAGGCGACCCGAACGTAACGGTGACCCGATGGCGGCACGCCAAGTGTGACCACCATGGCGCGGGGAACCGTGTGATAAATCACGGCCGGCGCTAAACGCTGACCAACACTGTAGTAGCGAACTTGACCCGGTGGCATGCAGCCATTGTGTTTTCTCGACAAGCCGGGCGGGCAACGTCCTGTACGGTACTGCGTGCCGTAATAGTCATGCACGGCAGAGCGTTGACGGTCTTGAAAGTAAGCACCGGCGCGCATCTCTACGCGCGACGGACCTTGTCGATCATCATCCCGTCTATCTTGCCCTTTTCGATCGGATCCGCGGCGATCCGTGCTGTGCATCTCGGGGCCTTGGCGATCGGAACCTTGTGAATGCTTGCCGCCATTGCCGCGGTGCTCACGGTCACCTACATTGTCGTGCCGACCACCACCGTGCCCTTCAGAACGTTCTGCCAGTGCAACACCGCTGAGCAACAAGGCGGACAACAAGACCAACAGTTGACTGCGGAGTGCTGAAGTGGCCCACTTGGCTTGGGAGCGGGGAAACTTGATTTGAATAAAAG
>JBEDKR010000030.1:0-10960 GCA_041172005.1 Pseudomonadota bacterium | reverse complement strand
GGGCATGACCGGCACCAAAGAAGGCTGCAGCACCGGCGACTGTGGTGCCTGCAGCGTGACCCTGGACGGACGCTTGGTCTGTGCCTGTCTGGTGCTCGGCGTTGAAGCGCAGGGCAAGTCCATTCAAACCATCGAGGGCATGGCCCAAGGTGAAAATCTGCATGTGCTGCAACGCAAATTTCTGGAACATGCAGCACTGCAATGCGGCATTTGTACGCCCGGGTTTCTGATCGCAGCCCGCGCACTGCTCGAACGCAACCCAGACCCTAGGGAGGAAGAAGTTCGCTTCTGGCTGGCAGGCAACCTGTGCCGCTGCACGGGTTACAACAAAATCATCGAAGCGGTGCTGGATGCCGCACGCGAGATGCGGGGCACCACACCATGCTGATGAAAACAAAACCCACCGAAAGAGAATTGAAGGTGATTGGCAGCAGCCCGGTGCGGCCAGACGGCGTGCCCAAGGTCACTGGTGCAGCCCAGTACGGCGCAGACTACGCACTGCCCGGGATGCTCTGGGGCAGCATCTTGCGGTCGCCACATGCCCACGCCAATATTCGCTCGATTGACCTGTCCAAGGCGCGTGCGCTGCCGGGCGTCAAATGCGTGATCATCGGCAGCGACCTGCCTGAACAAAAATTTGAATACGTCGGCGCGGAGCGGGTGGCTGTCAATTACTGGCACATGACGCGCAACGTGCTGGCGCGTGAAAAAGTGCTTTACGAGGGCCATGCGCTGGCCGCTGTTGCTGCCACGACCCAGGCTATCGCTGAGGCGGCCTTGCGGCTGATCGAGGTTGACTACGACGTACTGCCTCATGTCATTGACGTGGATGAGGCGATGAAGCCCGACGCTCCCTTGCTGTTTTCAGACATGCTCACACGTGGCGTTGAACCTGTTCCGAGTCATCCATCCAATATTTCCAAGCGCGTCGAGTTCAAGACTGGGAATTTGGATGCAGGCTTTGCCTCGGCCGATGAAGTTGTCGAGATGAGTTTCAAAACTGCGCCTGTGCATCAGGGTTATATCGAGCCGCACGCCTGCCTCGCGCGCTTTGGTGCAGATGGTCAGGCTGAGCTGTGGTCTTCGAGTCAAGGGCACTTCTTTGTGCGGGCTTACACGGCCAAACTGCTTGGTATGGCGATCGGTGATCTGCTGGTGCATCCGGCTGAAATCGGTGGCGGCTTTGGCGGCAAAACCGTTGTCTATGTTGAACCGATTGCTGCACTGCTGTCGCGCAAGACCGGCCACCCCGTCAAGATCATGATGAGCCGGGAAGACGTTTTCAGGGCCACGGGGCCGACTTCCGGCTCGTCCATGACCGTCAAGATCGGCGTCAAAAAAGACGGCACACTGGTGGCCGCCGACGGCTTATTCAAGTTTCAAGCTGGCGCGTTCCCCGGCGCTCCCGTCATGAACGCCGCCTTGTGCGCGTTTGCGCCGTACGTCATTCCAAATGCGCGCACGGTCGGCTTTGACGTTGTCTGCAACCGGCCCAAGGTGGTGGCCTACCGTGCCCCGGGCTCGCCGATCTCTGCCTTCGCCGTCGAGAGTGTTCTGGATGTGTTGGCGGCCAAAATTGGCATGGACCCCTTGAAGCTCAGACTCAAGAATGCGGTCAGAACCGGCTCGCCGACAGTGCAGGGCGCTGCGCACACGCACGATGGTTTTGCCGAGACGATTCAGGCCTTGGTCGATCATCCCGGCTACCGCGCACCGCTGGGCAAGAACCAAGGCCGCGGCGTGGCCTCTGGTTTCTGGTTCAACGGCGGCGGCGAATCAAGCGCCACCGTGCACGTCAACGAAGACGGCTCAGTGTCATTGGCCACGGGCAGCATGGACGTCGGAGGCTCACGCGCATCGATGGCCTTGATGGCGGCCGAGACGCTGGGCGTGCCTTACGACAAAGTCCGCTCCATCGTGGCCGACACCGCCTCGATTGGCTACAACCACGTCACCGGTGGCTCACGCGTCACTTTTGCAACCGGTATCGCCGTGGTCGACGCCTGCAACAAAATCATTGAGAACCTGCGCCACCGTGCTGCTGTGATGTGGAAAGTAGACATTGACAAGGTGGTCTGGGAAGACGGCTATGCGAGAGTTCGAGACGCAAGCGTCGGCGACTTTGAACCGCTGTCAATCAAAGCCATTGCCGCCCAGCGGGCACTCACAGGTGGGCCGATTGCAACCGAAGCTGCGGTCAACGCCAGCGGTCAAGCGCCGGGCTTTTCAACGCAGTTTTGCGATGTTGAGGTCGACCCTGAAACCGGCGCAGTCAAGATCCTGCGCTTTGTCGCGGCGCAAGACGTGGGTCGCGCCATCCACCGAAGCTACGTCGAAGGCCAGATTCATGGCGGTGTGGTGCAAGGGATTGGTTGGGCCTTGAATGAGGAGTACATCTACAACGCCAACGGGCGCCTTGCCAATGCGGGTTTTCTGGATTACCGCATTCCCGTGGCCTCAGACTTGCCCATGATCGAAGCCGTGATCATCGAGGTGCCAAACCCCAACCATCCGTTTGGCGTGAAAGGTGCCGGCGAGGTCAGCATCGTGCCGGCCATGGCGGCCATTGCCAATGCGATTGCAGACGCCGTCGGAAGGCGCATGACCGAGCTGCCGATGTCACCGCCTAAGGTACTGGCGGCGATCGACGCGCCGGTCACGCGTTAGCGTCAAGTTGCTTATTTAGAACAACACAACGCCGCGAATCGACTCGCCGCTTTTCATCAGGTCAAAGCCTTTGTTGATGTCTTCCAGCGGCATGGTGTGGGTGATCAGGTCGTCGATGTTGATCTTGCCTTCCATGTACCAGTCGACGATCTTTGGCACGTCTGTGCGACCGCGCGCGCCGCCAAAGGCTGAGCCTTCCCATTTGCGGCCGGTCACCAACTGGAACGGCCGGGTTGAGATCTCGGCGCCGGCTTCGGCCACGCCGATGATGATGCTGCGGCCCCAGCCCTTGTGCGTGCATTCGAGCGCCTGACGCATCACCTTGGTGTTGCCGATGCACTCAAAACTGTAATCAGCGCCGCCGTCGGTCAGTTGCACAATGGCGTCGACCAAATTGCCGCCAGCCGCTTCAATGGCTTTGGGGTTCAGGAAGTGGGTCATGCCGAATTTACGGGCCATAGCCTCGCGCGCTGGGTTCAGGTCAACACCGATGATCTTGTCGGCGCCGACCATCTTGGCACCCTGAATCACGTTCAGGCCAATGCCGCCCAGACCAAAGACCACCACGTTGGCGCCGGCTTCGACCTTGGCCGTGAACAGCACCGCACCAATGCCCGTGGTGACGCCGCAGCCGATGTAGCAGACCTTGTCAAAAGGCGCGTCTTTGCGGATTTTGGCCAGCGAGATTTCGGGCGCGACAGTGTAGTTGCTGAAGGTCGATGTGCCCATGTAATGGAAGATCGGCTCGCCGTCCAAGCTGAAGCGGCTGGTGGCGTCAGGCATCAAGCCCTTGCCCTGCGTGCCGCGAATCAGCTGGCACAAATTGGTCTTGCGCGACAGGCAGTATTTGCACTGGCGACACTCTGGCGTGTAGAGCGGAATGACATGGTCGCCTTTTTGCAATGAGGTCACGCCGGGGCCCACGTCGACCACAATGCCGGCACCTTCATGGCCCAAAATGGCGGGGAAGATGCCTTCCGGGTCAGCGCCCGAGAGCGTGTAATAGTCGGTATGGCAAATGCCGGTGGCCTTGATCTCGATCAGCACCTCGCCAAATTTAGGGCCTTGCAGGTCAACAGTTTCAATGGTCAGGGGTTGGCCTGACTTCCAGGCGACGGCTGCTTTTGTTTTCATGGTGATCGGTTGCGTTAGTTTGAAAGATTGCAAACTATAGGACAGACCACCAACGCGCGCAGGGTCCAATGACGGTTGCAGTCACCGTCCAAGGTCTTTCGCGCGCTTGCGCAACGGCGCCTGACTGTCTAGGCGACCGATCAGGCGTTGAAGAAGTTTTTCAACTTGTCAGTCCAGCCTTCTTCCGTGGGGGAGTGCTTAGCCCCGCCTTTTTTCAGCGACTCTTCGAATTCCTTCAACAGCTTGCGCTGGTGTTCGGTCAACTTCACCGGCGTCTCAACGGCGATGTGGCAGTAGAGGTCGCCCGGATAGCTGGAGCGCACGCCTTTGATGCCTTTGCCGCGCAGCCGGAACTGCTTGCCGGCTTGTGTGCCTTCAGGAATGTCGATGGCGGCCTTGCCTGAGAGTGTTGGCACTTCGATCTCGCCGCCGAGTGCTGCACGCGGAAAGCTGATGGGCACAACGCAATGCAGGTCGTCGCCTTCACGTTCAAAAATGTCGTGCTTTTTGATGCGAATTTCAATGTAAAGGTCGCCGGGTGGGCCGCCGTTGGTGCCGGGCTCGCCGTTGCCGGTGGAGCGGATGCGCATGCCGTCGTCAATGCCACCTGGAATTTTGACTTCAAGGGTCTTGTTGGTTTTGGTCTTGCCAACACCGTGGCAGGCCACGCAGGGTTCTGGAATGAGTTTGCCGCTGCCTTTGCATTGCGGACAGTTTTGTTGGACGCTGAAAAAGCCTTGGCGCATTTGGACCACACCGTGGCCGTGGCAGGTGGTGCAGGTCGCGACCTTGGTGCCGGGTTTGGCACCGCTGCCTTGGCAGGTGCGGCAGTCGTCCCAGCTGGGAATGCGGATTTGTGCGTCTTTGCCGTTGGCGGCTTCTTCGAGCGTGACTTCCATCGCGTAGCTGAGATCGCCACCGCGAAAGGCTTGACGACCAGCGCGCTGCTGGTTGCGGCCGCCCATGACGTCGCCAAAAATATCGCCAAAGGCTTCAGCGAAGCCGCCAAAACCTTCTGGACCACCGCCACCGCCGCCGCCCCGGTTCGGGTCAACACCAGCATGGCCATACTGGTCATAAGCCGCACGCTTGTTGGCGTCCGACAACATCTCGTAGGCTTCTTTGGCTTCTTTGAACTTTTCCTCAGACGCCTTGGAGCCATCACCCTGATTGCGGTCAGGGTGATGCTTCATCGCCAATTTGCGATACGCTTTTTTGATGTCTTCTTCGCTGGCGTTCTTGGGTACACCCAGCGTGTCGTAATAATCTTTTTTAGCCATGAAACTGCGTAGTCAGTGAAAAAAATGGGGTGTATCCCAAAGCAGGAAAGCGGAATCAAGGGCTGTGCCCGGATTCCGCTTTGAGGCAAGGGCCGAGGCCCGAAGAAAGGTTTAACCCTTTTTAACTTCTTTGACTTCGGCGTCAACGACATTATCGTCGGCTGCCTTGGCGTCGTTGCCAGCTGCACCACTTGGGCCGGCTGCTGCGGTTTGTTCCGCTTGGCTGGCTTGCATGTCGGCGTACATTTTCTCGCCCAGCTTCTGGCTGGCTTCCATCAAGGCAGCGTTCTTGGCGTCAATCGCGGCTTTGTCTTCGCCTTTGAGCGCCTCTTCCATCTCGCTGATGGCGGTTTCGATTTTTTCTTTCTCGCCAGCGTCCAGCTTGTCGCCGTACTCGACTAGGGACTTGCGCACGCTGTGCACCATGGCCTCTGCGTTGTTCTTGGCTTGAACGAACTCGACTTTTTCTTTGTCGGACGCAGCATTGAGTTCAGCGTCTTTCACCATTTGCTGGATTTCAGCTTCGGTCAATCCGGAGTTGGCCTTGATGGTGATCTTGTTTTCTTTGCCGGTGCCTTTGTCTTTGGCGCCGACGTGCAAGATGCCGTTGGCGTCGATGTCAAACGAGACTTCAATCTGTGGCGTGCCACGGGCTGCGGGTGGAATGCCTTCGAGGTTGAATTCGCCAAGGCCTTTGTTGCCAGAAGCGATCTCGCGCTCACCCTGAAACACCTTGATCGTCACGGCCGGCTGGTTGTCTTCAGCGGTCGAGAAGGTCTGTGCAAACTTGGTCGGGATGGTCGTGTTCTTCTTGATCATTTTGGTCATGACGCCGCCCATGGTTTCAATACCCAAGGACAACGGTGTCACGTCCAGCAGCAAGACGTCGGTGCGGTCACCCGACAAAACTTGGCCCTGAATCGCTGCGCCAACGGCGACGGCTTCGTCAGGGTTGACGTCTTTGCGTGGCTCACGGCCGAAAAATTCTTTGACCTTCTCCTGGACCTTTGGCATGCGGGTCATGCCGCCAACCAAAATCACGTCATGGATAGCGCTGACGTCAATGCCGGCGTCTTTGACGGCCATGCGGCAAGGTGCAATCGTGCGCTCTATCAACTCGTCAACCAAGCTTTCCAGCTTGGCGCGGGTCATCTTGATGTTCAGGTGTTTTGGGCCCGATGCGTCAGCGGTGATGTAAGGCAGGTTAATGTCGGTTTGGGCGCTGCTCGACAGTTCGATCTTGGCTTTTTCAGCGGCTTCTTTCAGACGCTGCAGAGCCAAGACGTCACTCTTCAGGTTGACGCCGGATTCTTTCTTGAACTCGTCGATGATGAAGTCGATGATGCGCTGGTCGAAGTCTTCGCCGCCCAGGAAGGTGTCGCCATTGGTCGACAGCACTTCAAATTGCTTTTCACCGTCGACGTCAGCAATTTCGATGATGGAAATGTCGAAAGTACCGCCGCCCAAGTCATACACAGCGATCTTGCGATCGCCTTTTTCTTGCTTGTCGAGGCCAAAGGCCAAGGCGGCCGCCGTTGGCTCGTTGATGATACGTTTGACGTCTAAGCCAGCAATTCGGCCAGCGTCTTTGGTGGCTTGACGCTGCGCGTCATTGAAGTAAGCCGGGACGGTGATGACGGCTTCGGTGACCGCTTCGCCCAGATAGTCTTCAGCGGTTTTTTTCATCTTGCGCAAGATGTCGGCGCTGACCTGTTGAGCCGAGAGTTGCTTGTCATGCACTTGCACCCAAGCGTCGCCGTTGTCGGCTGCGACAATTTTGTAAGGCATCAAGTCGATGTCTTTTTGCACTTCTTTTTCGGCAAACTTGCGACCGATCAAACGCTTGACCGCGTACAGCGTGTTGCGCGGGTTGGTGACCGCTTGGCGTTTGGCCGAAGCGCCCACCAGCACGTCGCCACCTTCTTGGTAGGCCACGATGGACGGTGTCGTGCGTGCACCCTCAGAGTTTTCAATGACGCGGGGCGTGTTGCCCTCCATGACGGAAACGCAGCTGTTGGTGGTTCCGAGGTCAATGCCGATGATTCTTCCCATGATGCTCAACTCCTGTTATTTTTAATCAATGCTGCCAAATGAAGACCCTGATGTCGGGGCCTGCTCATCTGGCGAGGTAACTGCTTGCGTGGTCCGATGAAGCTGACTTAAGGTTAAGTTTTGAAACTTCAAGACCTTGTTGGCTTGCTTATTTTCAGGTGCTGTTTATTTCGGTGCAGCCACTGTGACCAGCGCCGGACGCAGCACACGGTCAGCGATGAGATAGCCTTTTTGTAAGACCATGACCACGGTGTTGGCCTCTTGCGTTGACTCAGCGGGGAGCGGCACCATGCTGATGGCTTGGTGCTGGTGCGGATCGAACTTGGTACCTGCAGCTGGGTCAATGGCCATCACGCGGTTCCGCTCCAGCGCGCTCTTGAGCTGCTTCAACGTGGCTTCTGTGCCTTCGCGAATTTGCTCGGCATTGGCTTCTTTGAGTTGCAGGCCCGCTTCAAGGCTGTCGGTGACTGGCAGCAGACTTTCAGCAAAACTCTCGACAGCAAATTTGCGCGCCTTTGAGATTTCTTCGTCAGCCCGACGACGGGCGTTTTCTGCTTCAGCTTTGGCGCGTAAGTAGCTATCGGCCAATTCTGTGTTTTTGGCTTGCAAGGACGCAATCTCTGCCTGTAAGCCAGGCAGGGCCTCCATGGCATCGACTTCATTGGCAGCTTGCGCGGCTTCGAGTTCTTCCGGGCTAGGGGCACCGGTCAGGGTTTGGTTTTGTTCAGGTGAGTTTTTTTGTTGCATTGGAACTTGGTGAGAAATGCGATCAGAAAGGCAATTGGGGATGCTAAGGCCCTTTTCAAGACAAGGGATTGATAAAAGCCCCCCGCTGGTCGCGGTTTTATTTGGCGGGGTTTTTGGCGGCGGCTTTGGCTTGGCTTGCAGACCATTTGCTGGCAAAGGCCGGCAACTCGTTCAGGCGTCTCAGCAGATCCGCGCCCATGCTTGTCACGACATAGCCGTCGCCATCATGGTGCAACAGGCCGGCCGCGCGAAGCTCTTTGATGCGGGTGTTCAGGGTGTTCGGGGTGATGTGGCCGATGCTGTCTTGCAGCAGCCGGAAAGTCTGTGGATGGCCGTTTTTGAGCGCCCACAGAACACGCAGCGCATAGCGTGATTCCAGTAACTCCAGCAGTTGACCCACTGCCGCGTTTTCCTTCGCACTCATTGAGCTCATCCTCTTATCGTCTTCTTATTGAATTTCTACCAAAGCTTCCATGAGCTCACGCTAGCGCTGTGAATATAACGCAGTTTGGCTGAGTTTTTGCTGAGGTGCTCCTGCTTTCGTAGCTTAAAGCCTAATGACCGCGTGCCCTGTCAGTTGATTTTCTGATTGACATTATTGGATTCGTTAGATCGATTGGTTTCGTCAAATTTGGCAAGGAATTAGGGCTGCATCGTGTGCAGGTTGTTGCCTTTTTGCAGACGTTCTCGGCTGTTGGACAAGTGTTTTCGCATGGCTGCCCGCGCGGCCTCGACGTCTTGCTGCTGAATCGCTGTGTAGATGCTGGCGTGTTCGCTGTTGACGCGCTGCAAATACTGCAGTCGACCCTCGGGCGCGTTCAAGGTGGTGTTGACGCGTGTGCGCGGAATGATCATGGTGCCCAGATAGGTCATCAGATCTGCGAAGTGGCGATTCCCGGTGGCATTGGCCACCTCCATGTGGAACTGGAAGTCGGGCGGCACAGCATCTGAATCTTGTTGAATAGATTCTTGAAAGGCGTCCAAGGCAGCCTTCATGGCCAGCAGGTTCTCCGGGGTGCGGCGCAGAGCGGCCAAGCCAGCGGTTTCGGTCTCTAGGCTGATGCGCAGTTCCAGCACCGAGATCACATCGGCAATGGTGGTGAAGTCTTCCGCTGCAATTTTGAAATTGCCGGGATCTTGCAGTGCGAGCACAAAGGTGCCGATGCCGTGCCGGGTTTCAACCAGCGCCGAGGCTTGCAATTTGGAGATGGCTTCCCGCACCACCGTTCGGCTGACGCCAAAGTGGCTCATGATTTCCGCTTCAGAAGGCAGTTTGGTGCCGGGCTGGAGGAGACCTTGGCGAATGCTGCCGGCCAAACTGTCGACGACTTCCGTCACCAAGCCGCGGGGTCGACGCTGCTCTGAGCGATCTTTCAGCGCAAAAACGGCCAAGCCGTTGTCGGCGCTTGCAAGGGTTTGTAGGGGGAGCATCAATGAGAGATTAATATTAAAGTCTGAAGGCTAAATTTCATGTCGGACAACACATGACCGATGTCTCAACTGGCCACGACTTTATCAAAGTCTGATCAAAAGTCCAATTTAACCTACAAGCGATCAACCCCACCCATGATGCAAGCCGTTCCTTACCAATCATTTCCGAACAGTTTCAAACGCGATTTGCTGGCGGGTAAAAAACTCATCGGTTGCTGGTCATCTCTGGCCAGTCCCATCACAGCCGAAGTGCTGGGGTTGGCTGGGTTTGACTGGATCTTGCTGGACGGCGAGCATTCGCCAAACGACGTCAACACATTTATCCCTCAGCTCATGGCGCTCAAAGACAGCCCAACCGCTCCCATCGTGCGGCCGTCTTGCAACAGCGCTGTCGAGATCAAAAGACTGCTGGACGCGGGCTTTTATAACTTCTTGGTGCCCTTTGTTGAGAGTGCAGAAGAGGCGCGCAGTGCGGTTTCTGCCACGCGTTATCCACCGCAAGGCATTCGCGGTGTCGCGGTGTCACAGCGCAGCAACCGCTACGGCTCTATTCCGGACTATTTGAAAAACATCAACGAACACATTTGCGTGATGGTTCAAATCGAGAGTCTGGCGGGCATGGCCGCAGTCAAAGAGATTGCAGCGATAGAGGGTGTTGATTCCATCTTTGTCGGCCCGTCCGATTTGGCCGCAGCGCTGGGCCATCTGGGCAACCCGGGGCACCCAGAAGTGCAAGCTGCGATCGCCAAAATATTTGCCGACGTCAAGGCGGCCGGCAAACCGGTCGGCATTTTGGCGCCAGTCGAAGCGCAAGCACGCCACTACTTGGCGCTGGGCGCGACCTTCGTTGGCGTCGGCAGTGACCTCGGAACTTTTCGCAGCGCCACGCAAGCTTTGTGCGACCGCTATCGCGATTGACAACCCCTTTTTACGCATTTTTGAACAGACACGGAGTATTTGAATGAGCAAACTTGGATTCATCGGCTTGGGCATCATGGGTGCGCCCATGGCCGCACATTTGATCAAGGCCGGGCATGAGGTGTTCTTGAGCACTCGCAGCAAGATCCCCGCCGATTTGTTGACCGGCAGCGCCACCGCTTGTGCTTCGCCGCGGGAAGTGGCCGAGCGTGCAGACATTATTTTCATGATGTTGCCCGACACGCCGGATGTTGAGAAAGTGCTGTTTGCAGACAACGGAGTGGCCGCAGGATTGTCCAAAGGCAAGACGGTGGTCGACATGAGCTCGATCTCGCCGATGGACACCAAGACCTTTGCTCAAAAAATCAACACACTGGGTGCTGACTATCTGGACGCGCCCGTCTCCGGTGGTGAGGTAGGCGCCAAGGCGGCGAGTCTGACCATCATGGTGGGCGGGCCAGAGGCAGTGTTTGAACGCGTCAAGCCGCTGTTTGAGCTGATGGGTAAAAACATCACGCTGGTCGGCGGCAACGGCGATGGCCAAACCTGCAAGGTCGCGAACCAGATCATCGTGGCGCTGAACATCGCTGCTGTTGGCGAAGCGCTGTTGTTTGCCAGCAAGGCGGGTGCCGACCCAGCCAAAGTGCGTCAGGCCTTGATGGGCGGTTTTGCAGCTTCGCGTATTTTGGAAGTGCATGGCGAGCGCATGATCAAACGCACGTTTGCACCGG
>JBEDKR010000029.1:0-10963 GCA_041172005.1 Pseudomonadota bacterium | reverse complement strand
AGGTGTCCCACATTTCATTTGGCGTTAGCTTCTGCGCGATCTTCAGTGCGCCGACGTTGCTTGATTTTTGGATCACACCTTCGACCGTCAAGGTGCCGTAGTCATGCGTGTCACGGATCGTGAAACCGCCCATGGTGAAGCGACCCGGCCCGGTTTCGATGAGGGTTTGCGGTGTCACGCGGCCAGCTTCTAAAGCCATCGCCACCGTGATCGGCTTCATGGTTGAACCTGGCTCGAACGTATCGGTCACAGCGCGGTTGCGCAACTGTTCACCACTGAGGTTGCGACGCTTGTCAGGGACATAGCTCGGGTAATTGGCCAGTGCCAGCACTTCGCCGGTGACGGCATCCAGCACCACCACACTGCCGGCCTTGGCTTTATGGACCAACACTGTTTCGCGCAATTTTTGATAAGCAAAGAACTGCACCTTGCTGTCGATCGACAGCTGCAGGTCTTTGCCATCGACTGGCGGCTCTTGCTCGCGGACGTCTTCAATCACACGGCCCAGTCGGTCCTTGATGACGCGGCGCGAGCCTGGACGTCCGCTGAGTTCTTTGTCGAAGGTCAGCTCCATGCCTTCCTGGCCCAGATTTTCAACATTCGCAAAGCCCACCACATGGGCAGTCGCTTCACCATCTGGGTACTGACGCTTGTACTCTTTGCGCTGGTACAAGCCCTTGATGTTCAACGCGACAATTTGTTTCGCGATGGTCTCATCGACTTGCCGCTTCAACCAAACAAAGGTCCGGTCTTCATTGCTCAGCCTTGCATCCAAAACAGATCCTGGCATGTCGAGCAGGCGCGCCAACTCGGCCAACTGCTGCGGGCTGATGACAACGTCTTCAGGAATGGCCCAGATGCTTTGCGCCGGGATGCTGGACGCCAAAATCAAACCATTGCGGTCCAAGATGCGGCCACGGCTGGCGGGCAACTCCAAGGTGCGTACAAAGCGCACTTCGCCTTGGCGCTGGAAGAATTCATTGCCAAAAATCTGGATGTGCGCTGCGCGTGCCGCCAAGCCGGCAAAACCTAGAGCGATGGCTGCCACAATGAATTTGCTACGCCATACCGGCGTCTTGCTGGCCAGCAGCGGACTTGAGCTGTAACGAACGCTGCGGCTCATGGCTTGCCCGGAGCCGCAGCAGCGGCTTCTCGGTAAGGCACATATTGGGTGATGGCGGCGGTTGCCGGCAGCATCTGCAGTTTGTCTTTGGCCAGCCGGTCTACCCGCAACGGCGTGGCCTGCGAGCGTTTTTCAGCCTGCAAGGTTTCGTTGTCGAGCTCCAGTTTTCGCCCTTGCGAGGTGGCTTTTTCGAGCTCCACAAAAATCCGGCGCGACTCGTATTGCGTGCGCACCAAATACAAGGCCGTCAGCAAGACCGCCACCAGCAGCAACAGGTTGACGCGGGTCATGACTGGCATGCTCCGGCGGCTGCCCTGCAGGCGGTTGGAATCATGACGGCGGCGAAGTTCAAGCAGGCACCTCGGTGCGTTCGGCCACGCGCATCATGGCACTGCGTGAGCGTGGGTTTCCAGCGACTTCAGCTTCTGAGGGTTTGACACGTCCCAGCGCGTTGAGCTTCATGGCCTTGGGCACGGCAAACGGCGCGCGGCGATCAAACACCTCGCGCGAATGCTCAGCAATGAACTGCTTGACGATGCGGTCTTCGAGCGAATGAAAACTGATCACCACCAGACGTCCTCCAGGTTGCAAAACTTTGAGCGACGCGACTAGCGCCTGTTGCAGCTCTTCAAGCTCGGCATTGATGAAAATCCGAAAAGCTTGAAATGTGCGCGTTGCAGGGTCCTTACCCGGCTCGCGGGTTTTGACCGCGCTAGCCACGACTTCGGCCAATTCAGCGGTGCTCCCAAGTGGGCCCCGTTCGTTGCGCCAACGATCAATCGCCTTTGCAACCTGCCCAGCAAACCGTTCTTCGCCGTATTCACGTATGACCTCCGTCATGCTTTCTATGGATGCATCGGCCAGCCACTCGGCCACGCTCTGGCCACGGGTGGTGTCCATGCGCATGTCGAGCGGCCCATTGCCGCGAAAGGAAAAACCGCGTGCCGCGTTGTCGATCTGCGGCGAACTCACGCCCAGATCCAGCAAAATCCCGCTGGCACTGCTGGCCGGCAACTCGCCCAAATGGCTGAAGCCCTCGTGGCGAATACTGAAGCGCGGATCGTTGATCGTGGCCGCCTCGGCTATCGCATCTAAGTCTTTGTCGAACGCCGTCAGCCGGCCCTGCGGTGACAACTTCGAAAGAATCAAGCGAGAGTGACCGCCGCGCCCAAAGGTCGCGTCGATGTAATGTCCGTCCGGGTTGATCTGCAGTGCGTCGACTGCTTCGTTCAACAAGACGGTGCGGTGTGTCCATGTGTCTTGCACCGTGGTCTTTCAGAACGAAAAGTCCTTGAAGACGTCGGGCATTTCGCCCTTCATCTGCTCAGCCTCTTGAGCCGCGTAAGTGGCCGAATCCCACAATTCAAAGTAGCCACCCATGCCGAGCAGCACCGTGTCCTTGCTGATGCCAGCGGCAGCCCGCAACTCAGGCGAGACCAGCACGCGGCCGGTCGCGTCGAGATCGACGTCCATGGCGTTGCCTAGGAAAATTCGCTTCCACCATTGCGCTTGCATGGGCAAGGAGGCGATCCGCTCGCGGAATTTTTCCCACTCGTTGCGAGGGAAAATCATCAGGCAACCGTGCGGGTGCTTAGTGATGGTGAGCTGGCTTGCGGCGGTGGCGCTCAGCACGTCACGATACCGAGTTGGCACAGAAAGCCGACCCTTAGCATCGAGAACAATGGAAGACGCACCTTGGAACACTTGCTCAGCCCTTTAAAACACTTTTCACCACAAAACTGCACTTTTCACCACTTTATCAGGAATCTGACACGAAGCAAGTGGCGTTTAAGAATAATTTTCAATGAAATCAATGACTTAGAGCGGTTTCAGCAGGTTGCATGAAGACAAAAGTTGTTCTAAATTAAGCACTTAGCGAAGGCTGTGAAAGTGCTTTCTCAGGGATTTTCAAGACGCGTAAAAAATCATCACGGCGCGTAAAGATGTCGTCGCTGCGCTCGCCACGACGGATCAGCTGGAGGGTGCGCAAAGTTGAAGCGAGCACGGCGGCCAACCCATCGGGTGGTGCGTGAAGTCGCGGGGAAGGCGAGAAACAGAGGGCTGAGCCTGCCTGGCTGGCCACGCGGTCAAAGACCGCTGTTCTGACCAATCATCCAGCCGCCCCTGCGCAAACTGTGCGCATTTGACGGCTGGTGATCAGCTGTCAGTGCTTAATCACCGAACAATTTTTGCTTGAGCTCACGGCGCTGTTGAGCTTCCAGCGACAAGCTGGCGGTCGGACGTGCAATCAGGCGGCCGACACCGATGGCTTCGCCAGTTTCGTCGCAGTAACCGTAGTCGCCCGCGTCAATGCGGGAAATCGACTGCTCGATTTTTTTGAGCAATTTGCGTTCACGGTCACGTGTGCGCAACTCTAGGGCGTGCTCTTCTTCGATCGTCGCACGGTCGGCAGGGTCGGGCACAACAACAGTGTCTTCGCGCAGGTTTTCGGTGGTTTGACCGGCACTGGCGTGAATTTCACTTTTCAGAATCGACAGCTTGTGGCGGAAAAAAGCCAGCTGCTTGTCGTTCATGTACTCGCTGTCAGGCATCGCCTTGACTTCTTCGTCCGTCAACTCACTGGCCTCTTTGGTCTTCCAGTTGTTGGCAAGCTTCGGGTCTTTGCGTGCCGCCACATGCGGTGGCGGCGAAATCACGCGTTCAGTGATGGTGGAGTAGCTGGCTTTGGCCGCATCGGGCGCGTGCGTCGGCACCATCGGTGCGGGCGGCGGCGACTGCGCTGCGGTGCGGGCGGAGCTTCTGCGTCCGGGTTTGAGAGCTGGAGGAGGCGTGATCATGGTCTTTGGAGCGGAAGGCACGGCGGGCGAAGGAGCCGGCGCCGGCTTGGTAGGTAGGGACGCTGCCTTGGCCGCGCTGGTAGGCGCAGCTTTGACAGAAGAGGCTGGCGGAGATTTAGAAACTGGTTTGACGACCAACTTCACCGCCGACTTGACAGCAGGTTTGACTGAGGGCTTAACAACAGGCTTTATAACCGATTTGGATGCACTACTTTTTTGACTGACTTCTTTGGTGGTCATTTTTTTGACCGAAGAGGCAACTTTGACAGTGGCTTTCAACACCGGTTTCACTGCCTTTTGGGTCGCAAGCTGTTTGCCGACGGCTTTAGTGGCCGTTTTGGCTGCGGGTTTAGCGGCTGGTTTAACTACGGATTTAGTGGCTGGCTTGGCCACAGATTGAGCACTCGGTTTTGCAGCCACTTTGGCGGGGGTCTTGTTCTTCTTGGCGGGGGCTTTCACGTCTTGTCTCCTCTGGGCATTGGCCTGTGGATGACCCTCGGCTTTCGAAACCGGGGCCGGGGTGATTCGACCGTCTTGTCTTTTGTTTGCTTTGTTAGTGGGCTGCCGGTCCGCTTGATGACCTTGCCCGCTAGGCCGGGCACTCCCTTCGGCGGGCGATTTTAGCGGCTCAGCCGCTGCGCTGGGCGCTAAAAATCCAAATCGTTGTAGAAATGAAACGAACATCGAGCCCTCCGGCTGGTCATACGCATTAACCACAAGGTTTTGCAGTTTGCGAAGAGACTACCTCAAACCAAGCACTGCTCGAGGCCTTGCAGAAAAATATCTTTCGGCAGGTCAATGCCGATGAAAACCATCTTGCTGGTCTTCACCTCGCCCTCAGCCCAAGCCGGTCCGAGGTCACTGCCCATCAACTGGTGCACGCCCTGAAAGATCACTTTGCGATCGGTGCCTTCCATGTTCAGCACGCCCTTGTAGCGCAGCATGCGCGGGCCATAAATGTTGACCACCGCACCCAAAAAGTCTTCCAGCTTGGCCGGGCTGAAGGCGCGGTCTGAGCGGAACACAAAGCTTTTGACGTCATCGTCGTGATGGTGGTGATGGCCGTGTCCAGCGTGGCCATCAGCTGCCTCGTGGGCGTGCGACGGATGATCGCAATGCTCGCCAGGCGCATGGTCGTGGCCGGCGTGAGCGTCGGTTTCTTCCTTCAAAAAATCCGGGTCAATGTCGAGCTTGGCATTGAGGTTGAAGCCGCGCAGGTCAAACACATCGGCAATCGCGACTTCTCCAAAATGCACCGCGCGCTGGGGTGCGCGTGGGTTCATGTGGGTCAATCGGTGCATCAGGGCTTTGACTTCGCTGTCATCCACCAGATCCGTCTTGCTGATGAAGATTTGATCGGCAAAACCGACCTGACGGCGCGCTTCTTGGCGGTCGTTGAGCTGCGTGGCGGCGTGCTTGGCATCAACCAAGGTGAGGATCGAGTCCAGCAAATATTGCTCTGCGATTTCTTCGTCCATGAAAAAGGTTTGCGCCACCGGGCCAGGGTCAGCTAGGCCCGTGGTTTCGATCACCACGCGGTCAAAAGTCAGCAAACCCTGGCGCTTTTTAGCAGCCAGCAGTTGCAGTGTTTCCCGCAGGTCTTCACGGATCGAGCAGCAGATGCAACCGTTGTTCATCTGAATGATGTTCTCGTTGGTGTCGTTCACCAAAATCTCGTTGTCGATATTTTCTTCACCGAACTCGTTTTCAATCACGGCAATTTTCTGGCCGTGAGCTTCGGTCAACACGCGCTTTAAAAGCGTGGTTTTTCCGGAACCCAGAAAGCCGGTCAGGATGGTGACGGGAATCAAACTCATGGTGTGCCTAACAAGAAAAAATCAGGAGAAAAACAAACATAAAACAGACATCAAGCTCAGCCATAAGCAGGCCTGAGGTGTGAAAAAGGCAAGCTGCGAGTTTAGTGGCCGAGGCCAACAGCTGCAGTGACTCGGCTTAACTCACCTGTCGCTATCAAGGCTTTCGCACCAGCACCAAGCCCTTGAGGTATTCGCCCTCGGGAAAGGTCACTGTCATCGGGTGGTCCGGGGCGCCGCCCAAGCGCTCGCTGATGAACGCGTCAACACCGGCGTCGGTGCCCGCAGACGCCACGATCTTGTGAAACAGATCAGCGCTGATGCCGCCTGAGCAAGAGTAAGTGAACAGCACGCCGCCGGGTTCCAAAATCATCAGCGCTAAGCGGTTGATGTCTTTGTAAGCGCGTGCAGCACGCTCCGCATGCGCAGCAGTAGGCGCAAACTTGGGCGGGTCCAGCACGATCGCGTCAAAGGTGCGGCCTTCCTTGATGTACTGTCGCAGCGAAGCGTTGACATCGGCGTCGCGCATGTCGCAACGCGCTGCGTCAAAGCCGTTCAACGCCACATTGGCCCAAGCCTTTTCGATGGCCGGGCCAGACGAGTCGATCGAGGTCACGTGCGCCGCGCCGCCAGCCAAAGCCGCCACCGTGAAACCGCCGGTGTAGCAATAGCAGTTCAGCACCCGCTGGAACTGCCGACGCCGTGTGTACGCGGCAAATTTCTGGCGGCTGTCGCGCTGGTCTAAATAGAAGCCGGTTTTGTGGCCTTCAGAAATGTTCAGACCAAGCTGCCAGTCGTGTTCCTGAATGACGATCTCGGTGCCTGGCGGTTGCCCGTCAGCCGGTGCGCCACTCAGCCAGCCGGTGGCTTCGGGCAAACCTTCCAGCGCGCGCACGCTGGCGTCGGAGCGCTCGTACAGACGCGTCAAACCGGTTTGGGCCAAAAGCGCCTCAACGATCACGCTCTTCCAGCGCTCCACGCCGCAGCTTGAAAATTGCACCACCAGGGTGTCGGCATAACGGTCGACCACCAGCCCCGGCAAGCCGTCAGACTCGCCGTGCACCAAGCGCACGCCGTTGCTTTGAATGTCAAACAAAGTACGGGCCTTCAGCGCCGCCGTAATACGGGCGCTGAAAAAGGCGGCGTCAATGCGCTGGGCTTCGTCAAAGCTCCAGACTCGCGCGCGGATTTTGGAGGTCGGGCTGACCGCAGCCCAGGCCAGAAAGCGGCCGTCGTGGCTGTCGACCCGCACTGTTTCGCCCGGGTCACCACTGCCCTTGGCGATGGCGCCGTCAAAAATCCACGGGTGGCGCCGCTGCAGCGAGCGTTCTTTGCCTTCTCGGAGTCGAATTGATTTCATGCGCCTATTGTCGGTGTTGGCTGGGCGGCGGTTGGTGCACGGCAAGATCGGCCAGGGGGCTGGCCTCCTACGGGGACGTGTAACAACCTTGCGGCTTGTCCCTGTAGGAGCTGAGCCCTCTCAGCGATCCCCGAACCTGATTCTTTCAATCTATATTTTAGGAACCGGCAAGAGGGCTGGCCTCCTACGGGGATGGTGGTTTGCGGCTTGGTTTGAGACTCGCCTTGAGCCCGGCCACTGTGGCGCGGGGGTGTGCGGCGTCGTAAATCTTCGCCAGATGCTGAAAATCAAGCCGCGTGTAGACCTGCGTGGTGGTGATGTTGGCGTGGCCGAGCAACTCTTGCACGGCGCGCAAATCACCACTGGACTGAAGCACGTGGCTGGCGAAAGAATGGCGCAGCATGTGCGGATGCACCGGCGTCGCCAGGCCGGCCTGCAGTGAGCGCAACTTGAGGCGGACCCGAATGTGCTGCGGCGTCAGACGGCTGCCGCGGTGACTGATGAACAGTGCGCCTGCGGCCTCTTCCGCGGCTTCAGGCGCAGCGCTCAGCCATTCGCTGCGCACCGCCAGCCAAGCGGTCAGCGCTCGCAACGCCTTGGCGCCTACCGGCACGCTGCGCCGCTTGCCGCCCTTGCCGAGCACATGGGCTTCAGCGTCTTGCAGATCAATCCAGCCTTGCGCCTGAGCACTGGCCAAAGCGTCGAGCCCGACCAGTTCGCCGATACGCAGTCCACAGCCGTACAGTAATTCGGTCAGGCATTCGTCGCGCGCTTGCAAGCCCGGATGCGCCTCGGTGTCTGTCGTTTGGAAGTCGGCCAATTGCACTGCCTCGTCGACGCTGAGCGCTTTGGGCAGTGGCTTGGGCACTTTGGGCGCGCGCAAGTCTTGCACCGGGTTGACGCTGACCAAACCCTCACGTCCAAGCCAGCCGTAAAAGCCGCGCCAGCCCGACAAAATGAGCGCAATACCGCGGCCACTGCGACCGCCGCCATGCATTTGTGCGACCCAGCGGCGCATGTGCACCGGCGTCACCGCCGTCAACGACACCGCCGCTTGCTCAGCTGAAGCTTGCAGTTTTTCCAAGTCCAGCGTGTACAGCGCCAGCGTGCGTGCGGCTAACCGTTTTTCAACGCGTGCATGCTCCAAGTAGCGCAGCACCAAGGGATCAGGCGTGGACAACGTTAGCGACGAAGGCTTGTCGCGCATGGCTGAATCAGTCCAGCGTGGCGTCCGCTGGGCTGCGCAGGCGCGACAAAGCAGCGCTGGCCAGCTCGCCAATCCGCTGTAAAAAGTCGGTGCCCATGCCGCTGGTGAAACGCTCCACATCGGGCGACGCCAGCACCAGCAAACCAAACGCTTGTGGCGCGGCACCTGTGCGCAAAGCGATCAGCGCCACCGATTGAGCCGCTGCCGGTTCCGGCAACCAGTTGACGGCTTCGAGCCCGACGTTGAGACCGCAAAAAGGCGTCGACAGCGAGGCTGCAAAGCTGCGTGCGTCGTCACTCACGCCTTCGGCAAAATCACTATCGGCAAATGGCGCTGCCACTTCCCAAACCTTGATCGCCACTTGCGGAATCGAAAACATCGTCTGCAGCTCTTGTGCGATGGTGTCTGGCAAGTCATGGGCCGACGAGGTCATCAGGAGTTTGAGCATCCAAGACTGCATCTTGTCGGCGATGGTCACATTTTCTTGACCGTGGCGAATCATCTCGACGACACGCGACTCCAAGCCGCGGATTTTGTCGCGCAGCATGCCTGCCTGACGTTCTTGCAGACTGACAGCACGGCTACCGAGGCCACTCGACAGCTGCACGGTGGACAGCAATTCGGCGTGACGTTCAAAAAAGTCCGGCGTGTTGGCCAAAAAGTTGGCGATGTCGTCTTCGGTGATCGGGTGCTGCAGGGAGTAAGGTGTCTGGTTCATGGTGAGCATTGTCCTCAGTTTTAAGGAAGGTCGATCTCGCCTTCAAACACCTGCGTCGCCGGACCACTCAGAAAGACCGGCGCATCAAGTCGGCCTGCCGTGCCCTGCCACTCGACGTGCAGCAGACCGCCGTGCGTGTGGACGTCGACTTGCGCGTCCAGCAGACCCAAGCGAATACCCGCCACTACGGCGGCACACGCGCCGGTGCCGCAAGCCAGGGTTTCACCCGCGCCGCGTTCGTAAACCCGCAAGCGCACTTCGCTGCGCGACAGAATTTGCATGAAGCCCGCGTTGACGCGGCGCACAAAGCGCGGGTGGTTTTCAATCTGCGGACCCCAGACCAGCACCGGCGCTGTGTCGACTGAATCAACAATCTGAACGGCGTGTGGGTTGCCCATGGACACGACCGCCGCAAAGACAGTGCTGCGCTGACCATCGGCCATTAACTCAAGCGGCCAGGTGGCCCAGCCGTTGACATCATGCGGCGTCAAGTCGGCCGCGTCAAAGGGCACCTTGGCCAAGTCAAACACGGGCGCACCCATGTCAACGCTGACCCGGCCATCGGGCTGCAGCGTGAGCGTCAACACGCGGTTCATGGTTTGCACGCGCACCGTGTCGCGGTCTGTCAGTTGGTGGTCGCGCACGTAGCGCACAAAGCAGCGCGCGCCGTTGCCACAGTGCTCCACCTCTTGGCCGTCGGCGTTGTGAATCGCATAAGAAAAGTCGATGTCGACAGCGCCGACTGGCGCTGGTCGAACGCTCAATATTTGGTCTGCCCCAACGCCGAAGTGGCGGTCGGCCAGAAAACGGTATTGCGCTGTGCTCAGGCCGAGGGGTTGTCGGGTCTCGTCGAGCACCACGAAATCATTGCCGGCGCCCTGCATTTTGGTGAATCGAATTCGCATGCGGCCATTATCCGTCGAGCCATGACAAACCCCTTTACCATGCAGACCTTGGCTCCCTCATCAAAGAAAGACCGACATGCTGCGCATTCCCGAATGGACTCCCGCCCTCAAACCGCAACCGCAAGACTTGGTCGACGCCATCCTGAAACGTCGTGGCGGCACGATGATCAATCTCGACAAAGCCTTGCTGTGGAGCGAGCCCTTGGCACGCGCTTGGAATGTCTACCTCGGTGCCGTCCGATCCGGCTTACCGACCAGCTGGAAACTGCGCGAACTCGGCATCTGCACGGTGGCGCTGCTGACCGGTGCCGTCTATGAATACAAGCACCACGCGCCGGACTTTTTGACCGCCGGCGGCACACAAGCCGAGCTCGATGCGTTGAATGAATTGGTGAAGCTAGACGCACGCTTGAGCACAGCACATCCGGCGCTGGGCACAGTCGAGCAGTTGGTGATTCAGTACGCCGCGCAGATGACGCTCGACGTGAAAGTCAGCGACGCGCTGTTTGCCCGCTTGCGCGAGCACTTTGACAACACCGAGCTGGTCGAGCTGACCAGCGCGATTGCCACCTACAACATGGTCGCCAGGTTCTTGGTGGCCTTGGGCGTGACACCCGAATAAGCCACCGAAAAACCCAGCGAACGGGCGCTCAGTCCGTCTTGATGCCGTTGTCTTTGACGACCTTGGCCCAAACATCGATTTGGTTGTTGATGAAGGTGGTGGCCGCCTCGGGCGTGCTGCCGACGATGTTGATGCCTTGCGCGCTGAGCTTTTTGGCGATCTCAGGATTTTTCAAGGCTTTAGCGACTTCTTCATTCATGCGTTTGATGATCGCCGGCGGGGTCTTGGCAGGCGCCAAAATGGCCCACCAAGCCGGTGCATCGAAGCCGGCAAAACCGCTTTCGGCCACGGTCGGCACGTTAGGCAGTTCGGGCGAGCGTTTGCTGGTGGTGACAGCCAGCGGCCGCATGCGACCGCTGTCGATGTGCGGCTTGACCACAAACACCGAGCCAATCGCCAGTGGCACATGGCCAGCC
>JBEDKR010000028.1:0-10975 GCA_041172005.1 Pseudomonadota bacterium | reverse complement strand
CCGTCGGCTTGCTCGAGGCCAAGCCGCAGCTCGACGAAGACAGCGACGCGGGCGCGGCCGAGCGGCTGAAGGTCGGTGAAGACCTTGATCGGCATGTGCGGCTGGAATTTAACATTCCCGGGGTCACCTTTGGTGGGCGTTATGACGCCTCGCCCTTGATCGTGCACGATGGCACGCTGCCACCACCCGATGCGGCCAACAGCTACACCCCAACGGCTTGCCCGGGCGGACGGCCGCCGCATGCATGGTTGGCCGATGGCCGCTCCTTGTTCGACACCTTCCACACCGAATGGACACTGCTGCAATTGGGTGCTGAAGCTGCTGCATCTGATCTGCAAGCCTTCATCGAGGCGGCGCGCGCGTTGAGGCTGGACCTGAAGGTGGTGGCGCACGCCACGCCTGAGCTACGCGCCCTCTACGAAGCGCCTCTGGCACTGATTCGGCCAGATCAAATCGTCGCTTGGCGTGGTTTCGATGCGAGGGATGCCGCCGCGGTGTTGGGGCAGGTCAGCGGTCTACTTGTTGCAGGTCAGATTCTCAGCGCTGCTGCGTAGCCCGTCATTTCAAGGTAGCCGCGCCCGACCCGACGGCCTTGGCTGTCGAGCAAGTCACTGAGGCCTTCCCAATACACCGCGCCGGTAGACGTGCGGCTGTCGAGCTCTTGCTTGTCGATGACCGCTTTGACGATGTAAAACGCGGTCGGCGTACGCACCTGCCACTCGACTGGATAGATCGCTTGCGTGAGCGGGCTGGTCCAACGCCGCATGGGTTTGAAAGTCACGTCGCCGCGTTTGAAGACCGTCAACTCGCCCTTGGCGGTGCGGAAAGAGCCGCCGTCCCAGACCGCGCCGCCGCTGGCTGTGCGCAATTGAAAAGCCGTGAGCGCGCTGCCGTCGTCCAAGTTCATACCGATCCAGTCCCAGCCTTGGGCGTCGGGATGCAGCAGTTCTTCACTCCACTCATGGTCTAACCAGGCTTTACCCGCCACGTTGAAAGTCTGCCCTTGCAGCGTGATGTTGCCGCTGGTGTTCAGCTGTGGATGGCTGTAGTAATAGCTGGCTTGACGTGCCTCTGGCCCTTTGCGCGACAGCCCGTTCAGGCCCTGCAAAATCAGCGGCTGTGTTTCATTCATTTGCAGTTGTAGCGCGAAATCGTTGGCCGGCAAGCTGGCGTTGTAGCGGCTTGGCTCAGCCGTGTCGCGCTGCAAGGTCCAGTCATTGAGCTTGAGTTGGGTGTCTTCGGTGCTGGCAAAAGCCACACCAAAACCAGCGCGTGCAATGCGTTGGTCGTGCCAAAGTTTTTGGCCCTGCACGTCGGTCACAGCAGCATGCGCAAAGATGAGTTGCTGCGCTGCAAACTTCGACTGCATGGCTTGGGTTGCGTCCACGCGCGTACGAAAAAAAGTCAGCTGAAAACCGAACTCACGAGCGTCTGGAGCGCGGCTGCTGGCGTGGCCGGTGATGTACCACCACTCAGTGCGCAACTCTGGGTGCGCGCCGTGGTCGCGCGGAAAGCGCAAGCTGCGTGCTGGCAAAGACCACGCAGCAAAGGGTGTGCTGGCCGAAGCCATGCCAGCTGCGCTGGCCGCTATGAGCGCGCGCCGCGTCAGCATTGAAGGTGCAGAGTCATTCAGCGATTCTCGCAGCCGAACACCATCCGTGCCGCTCAAGCTGGATGCTCGTGCCCGATTGGGTCGGTTTCAAACACCACTTCACCCGTGTCAACATGGACCACTCGGATGTGTTGGCGGGTCGGATCGGCAAGGCTTTTCACGGCGACAGCAACGGCTAAGCCGCGGTCGTTGTAAAGCGCCTTGAAACTGTTGGGCGGCAACAGACTGCCGCGCAGAGGCGTGTTGCTTTCAATGCGGTACTGTGAACTGGCCATGATGAGTGTCCTAAACGAAATATCGATGTGCGAACAACAACTTGACTCATCCTAAGCTTTGAATGTGACGCTTTGATCACACCAAAACTCAAGAAAATGTCACGCAGGTAACGACTCGAAATATGGGTTCGCCCGTCTCGAGGCGTGTAGAGCTTGTTCTGATAATTAGCCAGAAATAATGGCAGAAGAGGAGCGGGAAAAGTGCGGCAAAAGGCTCGCTGGCTTGTCAGCCAAGACCTCTACCAATCTTCTTTGACGGCCAGTACCGCGTCGGCGCTGGCGGCTGCGCGGCCTGCCAGCCACGCCGTTAAAGTGCCGGCCAACACCACGGCAGCGCACAAACCCAACAAGCGCAGCCACGGCACTTGCATGTCCATCGTCCAGTGAAAGCTTTGCGGGTTGACCACATGCACCAACACCACCGACACCGCCAGTCCCAGCGCCAAGCCGGCGACCGAACCCATGACCGTCCAAGCAGCACCTTCACCGGCCACCACCGTCAGAATTTGCCGGCGCGTCAGGCCCAAGTGCGCCAGCAGGCCAAACTCTTTGCGCCTTGCCAGCACCTGTGCGCTGAAGTTGGCCGCCACGCCAAACAGACCGATTGCGATGGCGACCGCCTGCAGCCAGTAAGTGACTGCAAAACTGCGATCAAAAATACGCAGTGAGGTGGTACGGATCTGGCTGGCCGAGGCAAATTCAATCAGGTTGCCTGCGCCCGAGGCTTGCTCAGGGACGTCACGGATGGCTTGTTGCACCACTGCATCGTTGGCGTCCGGTGTCAGCCAAAGCGCGAGGTCGTTGACACGTTGGTCGCCGGTGAGCTGCACAAAGTCAGCTTGGTCGATGGCGATGGCGCCGAACTGGCGCGCGTAATCACGCCACACGCCAGCAACAAAAAATCGTTTTGCAGGCTGGTTGCTGCGGTTCATGGCAGTCCCAAATGCGGGCGTCAACGGCTCAAAAAAGTCACCCAACTTGGCTTGGTAAAGATCCAGCATCGGCTCGCTGACATAAATGCCGATGGCGCCCGCTGGCACGGCCAAGGCTTCACCGACCAAGGGCAGGGCGTGGGCCGGGTCTTGCAGGTCGCGGGCTATCAAGGCCACCGTGGGTTGCGCCGGGTTGAGCAGCAGTTGCGTCACGCGCAGCGTATTGACGCGCTGCACGCCTGCCACTTCCGCCACGCGTTCAACGAACTCAGGGCTGAAATAAGCGCTGTCACTGGCAGCGGCACTGACCGACGTGCGCACGTATAAGTCAGCCGGCAGCACCACGTCCAGCCAGCTGGTGACCGATTGCCGAAAGCTCGCCACCATGACGGTGAGCGCCACCGCCAAACTCAGCGACGCCACCACGCCGCTGACCGCCACGCCAGCGCTTTCGCGCACGCGGCGCGCACGCTCCACCGCCAGCAGGGGCAGCGCGCGGTGCGCCACCCACGGGCTCAGTCGTCCGTACAACAAGCCGATCAAACCCGGCAGTGCGGTGATGCCGCCGACCAGCAAGAAGCCGACCGATAAATAAGCTCCCAGCGCGATGCCGGCCACGGGCGGCAGCAACGCCAGCGCACCGCTGGCCGCCAGCAGCGCCAAGCTTAACCAGTGGCTGCGTGGACCGCCCAAGCCTGCGCCCAAACCTTTTAGGCTTTGCGCAGGGGGCAATTTTTGGGCACTTTTGGCCGGCCACCAACCGCCCACCAATGCGGCTGCCACGCCCAGCCCGCCATACACCAGCGCGGCCTTGCTGCTCCAGTGCAGCGTGGGTGCGATGCCCGAAAAATAACCACCGCCTAAATCGCCGCCCAACACGCGCAAGGCCAGCGCCGCCAGCCCGGTGCCGAGCGCGATGCCAGCCACGCTGCCAGCGATGCCGAGCACCAATGATTCGTACAGCACCAGCCGCAAGCGCTCAGCGCCGGTCAATCCCAACACACCGAGCAGCGCAAACTGCTGGGCCCGTTTTGCCACGCTCAGCGACAGCACCGAAAACACCAAAAAAGCGCCCGTGAAAAGTGCCACCAGTGCCAGCACTGTGAGGTTGACACGGTAAGCCCGGGACAGCTGGTCGATGCGCTGGGCACCATCGCCGGGCTCGCTCAGGCGGAGTTGGGCTGGCCAGTCTGGCGCGCTTTGCAGACTGCCGATGAACGCGCTGCGGTCGACCCCCGCGCGCAGTTGGAGGTCGATGCGCGACAGTTCGCCGCCGCGCTCAAACAGGTCTTGCGCTGCACCAATGTCCATCACGGCCAGCGGCCCACCGCCGGCAGCAACGCGGCCGGCCACACGAACTTGGAGCAGGCGCACGCCGCTTTGCAATTGAACGGTGTCGCCCGTCAGACGTTCGCGTGCCGCAGCATTCAAAAAAATCACGCTAGGTGAAAACAGGGCAAAACGGTCGGCGTCTTTGGCTGGCAAAGGCATCAGTTCAGGCGCCACTGTGGCCAGCCGCAAGGGATCGACGCCAAGCACACGCAGCGCCAGTCGTTCGCCGCTGGCGTTGCCGTTGCTGCTCTGTACGTAGGTGCTTAGCTCCAGCACGGGGCTGGCCACGCTGACGTCTGGATGTTGCGCGACGCGGGCGAAAACAGCTTCGTCAAACGTGCCTTGGGCCGCGCGCAGTTCAAGGTCGGGCTGGCCGTTGACCGAGCGCACGGCTTGTGAAAACTCACTCAAGGCAGACGCATTGATGAGGTGCACCGAAAACGCCAGCGCTACACCCAGCATCACCGCCACCACGGCCGCGGCATTGCGCCAGGGGTGGTGCTTGAGTTCTTGCCAGGAGAAGGTGCTGAGCAGTCTCAGCACGGCGGGTGTTTCAGACCAAGCCATTGGCGAGTAGCTTGAGCACGCGGTCGGCTCGGGCTGCCGCCGCTTCTGAATGCGTGACCAGCACCAGCGAGGTGCCTTGTTCTTTGGTTTGGGCGATGAGCGCATCCATCACTTTGACGGCGGTGCTCGGGTCGAGGTTGCCGGTGGGTTCGTCGGCCAGCAGCAGACTGGGCCGGTGCACCAGCGCGCGCGCAATGGCCACGCGTTGCAGCTGGCCGCCCGAGAGTTGCTGCGGCAGCCGGTTGCCCAAACCTTCTAGGCCCACCGCCGCTAACATCGCAGCGATGCGTTCGTCGTCGGGCTGACCCAACAGCAACAGCGGTAGGCCGACGTTTTGCGCGACATCCAAATGCGGCAGCACATGAAAAGCTTGGAACACAAAACCGACATGCTGGCGACGCAGCAGGGCGCGCTGATCGTCTGTCATCTGGTCCAGCGAGTGGCCCTGTAAGACCACCGATCCTTGGTCCCACGTGTCCAGTCCGGCCATGCAATTGAGCAGGGTTGATTTGCCCACACCTGACTCGCCGACGATGGCGACAAACTCGCCTGGCGCGACATGCAGGGACACGTTGCTGAACACGGGTGTGCCGCTGTAGTGCTTGGCTAAGTTGGTGATCTGCAGGCTCATAGGTTGCGTTCTTGCTTGTTGGAGGCTGCGCTCACATGTTCGGCCACCAGAGCCAGCACCTGCGCTAAAGCATCCGGTGCATCGCAGGCCACCACGCGGCGTTGCGGCATGCTGCGCAGCCAAGTCAGCTGGCGTTTGGCGAGTTGGCGCGTTGCGGCAACGCCTTGTTCGCGGAAGTCGTGCAATGCGGGCTTGTGTCCGATTTCTGCGGCTTGCGGTGTGTCCAAACTGTCCAGCAGCGTCAAAGCCTGACGGTAGCCGACACAGCGCATGGACGGTAAGTCCGGGTGCAGATCACCTCGGGCGCGCAGGGCACGGACTTCGTCCAAAAAGCCGGCTGCGAGCATGGCATCAAAGCGTTCGGCAATGCGGCCGTGCAGCCAAGCGCGGTCATTCGGCTCAAGGGAAATCAGCAGTCCCGACGGTTCGGTTTGCTTTGTCGATGTTGCCGCAATACGCCGCTGAAAAAACGACAGCGGCTGGCCTGACACTCGAAACACTTCTAGCGCCCTTGAAATACGTTGTGAGTCTTGCGGTTGCAACCTCGCCGCAGTGATCGGGTCGACCAGCGTCAGATCGGCGTGCAGCGCTGGCCAGCCGCGTGCGGCGGCTTCGGCGGCCAAGATGGCGCGCACAGCCGGGTCGGCTTTGGGCATCTCGTCTAGCCCATCAAACAGCGCTTTGAAATACAGCATGGTGCCGCCGACCAACAATGGCAGCTTGCCGCGGGCGCGAATGTCTTGCATCAAACGATTGGCATCTGTCACAAATTCGGCAGCGCTGTAAGCCTGCAAGGGGTCACGGATGTTGATCAGGTGGTGCGGCACGGCGGCGAGTTCGTCAGCGCTGGGTTTGGCCGTGCCGATGTCCATGCCGCGGTAGACCAAGGCGGAGTCGACGCTGATGATTTCGACTGGGTGCTGCAGTGCTATGGCCAGCGCTGCCGCCGTCTTGCCAGCTGCAGTTGGGCCGGCCAGCGCCAAGTAGTCGAATGGTGTCACTGAAGCCGTCATGCTGTTGTGGCAGTCTGAATGTCAAGTTTGGCGTGGCCATAGCGGCGCACCAAGGTCCAGGCGACCAGCGCAATCACCACGCTCCACAGCGCGACACCGTAGGTCAGGACGCGCGCGGTGCCGTCCATGTGTGTGCCGAGCCAAGTGCCCATGACAAAAGCCACCAGCATCATGATGAAGCCGTTCAGAGCAGAAGCGGTGCCCGCCGCTTGTGGAAAGGGACCGATGGCGCCGCTCTGGCTACAAGGCTGGTGCACGCCATGCGCCAGCATGAAGATGGCGTAAGGCAGCAAGATCGCCCACAGGTTGTTGACGCCGACCCAGGCCAGCCCACCCATCAGCAAGCCACCCGTCAGGCTCAGGCCTGCCGCGATGCTGACTGAGGTTTGTACGCCAAAGCGTGGCAGCAAGCGGCGGCATAAAAAAGTGCCGAAAACATAGGCTAGGCACATGAAAAAAAACACCATGCCGTACTGTGTTTTGCTCAGACCCAGCAGCTTGATGAGGACAAAAGAGGAGGTCGCCAAAAACGTGAACAGGCCGCCATACGACGCGGCAGACAGCGCTGAAAAAGCCAGGAAAGTCGGGTTGCGAAGAATCTCCAGCCAAGTGCGCAGCAAAGTGACCGGGCGCAAGGCATTGGGGTTTGGCCGGCTCAGCGACTCTTCAAAGCGCAGGGCGATCAGACCCAGCGTCAGCGCGCCAAAAATCCCGGGTGCCAGCAAGGTGATGCGCCAGCCCGCGTGTTCTGCGAGCAAGCCGCCCAGCGGCCCGCTGATGCAGGCCAGCAGGCCTAGCCCACTGAGACCTTTGGACATGATGCGGGCACCATCGGTGGGGCGGTACAGGTCGCGCACGATGGCGCGCGCGCACATCACCGCCGCGCCCATGGCCGCACCTTGCAGCACGCGCCAAACGATCAGCCACAGCATGGAAGGTGCCAGCGTGCTGGCCACTGTTGCCAGCACATAGGCGCCAAGACCGATCAGCAAGATGGGTCGCCGGCCAAAGCGGTCTGACAGTGGTCCCCAGATAAGTTGCGATAAACCAAATGCCAGCAGCAGCGCGCTCAAGGTGTACTGCGCTTGCGCCATAGGCGCTGCAAAGCTGTCGGCTAGCGCCGGTAAGGCGGGCAAGTACAAATCGGTGGTGACCGGCTGGATGCCCAGCAGCATCGACAACATGAGGACCACCAAGCCGGGCGACAGGCTGTCAGCGGTGTTTGTTGATAGGTGAGAGGGCTTTGCGGACATCCAGAAGAGCGTATCAGGATTTTCCCTGAGTTGGCCTCTGGACTAGCGGGCGTCGAGCTTGAAAAGCTGCGCCAGTGCCTCTTTGTATTGCGGCTGGCCAACCGAGTTGGTGTTGTGGTGTGAGCCGTCTTCTACCAGCACAAACAGCTTTGGTTCGGTCGCGGCCTCATAGAGTTTGCGGCCTAGGCTCGGGTCGATGAGTTGGTCGCGCCCACCGTGGACCACCAGCAGCGGAGAGCCAATCTGGTCGACCTTGCGAACGGCTTCAAAGCGTTGCGTGATCAACGCAGAAATTGGTACCCAGCCCCACTTGAAGGTGCTCACCACGTCGGCGATAGAGGTGAACGTGCCTTCAACGATGGTGCCACTTTCATCAGATACTTGGGCTGCTAAATTGATGGCGATAGGTCCGCCCAGCGAGTGGCCAAAAATGTAGCGCGGTCTGTTTGGGTATTTGGCTGCGAGCCAGTCCCATGCGGCGCGGGCGTCTTCATAAGCCATGTCTTCAGATGGCAACTCGGCACTGCTTTTCCCGAAGCCGCGGTAGTCCACCCCCAGCACCGAGAAGCCCAGCTCCTGCATACGGCGCATGCGAAAAGCCGAGCCAGTGACGTTCCATCGTGCGCCATGCAGATAAAGCAAGATGGGCTGGTCTGCACTTGTATGGTTATTGGGGTTCGCGAGGCCCCCCAGGGGCAGGCTGGCTTTGAGCATCTTGCCAGTCGCGAGCGATGCCAGCGGCTTGTCAGCCTCCAGCCACAGGCCATGCAGTTGGCTGGTTTGGCCAGTGATGCGAGACTCGAACTCAATCCAGACGTCATCCATGTCACGTGCGGCTAGCGCACTGCCGCCCCAACTGCGGTCGCTGGGTTGAAAAATCCAGGCGCGCTGGCGTTCGTCGAGCGTGCTACAGCCGGCGACCAGAGCTGCCGAGAGCAACAGTGAGACAACAGTCAGGACAGAGTGAAAGGGGCGCCAGAATTTCATAAGCTTTATGTGATCATCTTCGCTGTTTAAAGTTCGGCGGGTGAGCATGGGGTCTTTTAAACTCTAGCCATGAGCACACCCGAAACATCTGAAGCAACTACTGCCGTTCCGACTTTGAAGCCTGCGGCCGACGCATGGGCGCTTGGCGTCGCTGGCCTGTTGCCGTTTGTGGCGGGTGCTGTTGGACTGTGGTCGCTGCCGCCTGAGTGGGCCGGCTTGGCGGCTTTGGCGCTGCTCACTTACGCCGCTGTGATCGTCAGCTTTCTGGGTGGCATTCACTGGGGGCTGGCGATGCCGCTGGCCAAGACACGCCGCGGGCTCCTCATTTGGGGCGTGTTGCCGAGCTTGCTGGCTTGGGCCGGTTTGTTGCTCAACAGTGCTTGGGGCTTGCTGCTGATGGCTGCCAGCTTGCTGCTGTGCTACATCGTTGATTGCAAAATTTACCGCTCGCTGCGGCTAGGCGCTTGGCTGGGCCTGCGGGCCTTGCTGACCTTCGTTGCCGTGCTGTCTTGCTTGGCGGGTGCTGCGGCTTTTTTGGCGCAGGGCTAAGCCTCTTACGTTTTAGGAAACTGCTCCATGGCTCTCGACTCCGATTCTTTTGATCTCTTGCTGCCCGCGCTTCAGCGCTTCATACGAGAGCGTCTGGTGCCTGCAGAAGATTACCTTGAAGAGCATGACGACGTGCCCGCCGACATCATTGAAGACATGAAGGAGATGGGCTTGTTCGGCCTGTCCATCCCCGAGGAGTTTGGCGGGATTGGCTTGTCGATGAGCCAAGAGGTGCAGGTGGCTTTTGAGATGGGTAAGACCTCTTTGGCTTTTCGGTCGGTCTTTGGCACCAACGTCGGCATCGGCTCGCAAGGTATTTTGATGGACGGCACCCCTGAGCAACAGCGCGACATCTTGCCGCGCGTGGCCAGTGGCGAGCTGATCATGTCATTTGCCCTGACGGAGCCGGACGCCGGGTCGGACGCCGCCTCGCTGAAAACCCGTGCCGAGTTGGATGGCGATCATTACATTCTGAACGGCACCAAGCGCTACATCACCAACGCGCCACGTGCCGGCGCTTTCACGCTGATGGCACGCACGGGCGGGCCGGGGGCGAGTGGTGTCTCGTCGTTCATCGTGCCGGCTGATTTGCCGGGTATCAGCTTGGGAAAAAGCGATAAAAAAATGGGCCAACGTGGCACCAAAACCTGTGACGTTATTTTAGAAAACGTCCGCGTCCCGGCGGTCAACATCATTGGCGGTGTGCCGGGCCAAGGCTTCAAGACGGCCATGAAGGTGCTGGACCGTGGTCGGCTGCACATCTCGGCTGTGGCTTGCGGTATGGCACAGCGCATCATGGAAGAATCCACCGCCTATGCACGCGACCGTAAACAGTTTGGCAAAGCGATTGGCGAATTTCAATTGATCCAAGCCATGTTGGCCGACAGCCAAGCGGAATTGTTGGCCGGTTGGTCGCTGGTGCAAGACGTTGCCAAGCGCTTCGACGGCAAAGCCGCGCAGGTGTCCGATCCCGATGTGTCGATGCGCGTGTCCTGCGCCAAAATGTTTTGCACTGAGATGGTGGGACGCGTGGCTGACCGGGGCGTGCAGATTCACGGCGGTGCGGGCTACATCAATGAATACCCCGTGGAACGCTTTTATCGCGATGTCCGTTTGCTGCGTTTGTATGAAGGCACAACACAAATCCAGCAGCTCATCATTGGCCGCGAACTACTGCGGCAAGCCTGAGCCGGTTCAGCGGCCGCGCAAAAACAGACTGTCGAGGTCGCGGATGCTCATTTGCCGCCACGTCGGTCGGCCGTGGTTGCATTGGTCTGAGCGGTCGGTGGCTTCCATTTGACGCAGCAGCGCGTTCATTTCATCCAGCGTGAGTTTGCGGTTGGCGCGTACCGCGCCGTGGCAGGCCATGGTTGAGAGCAGCTCATTGTGGGCGCGCTGAATCACGGTGCTGGCGTCGTGCTGAGCCAACTCGGCCAGCACGCTGCGCGCCAACTCTACCGCGTCCGACTGCGCCAGCGAGGTCGGTACGGCCCGCACGGCCAGCGTCTTGGGTGAGAACGGCGTGATCTCTAGGCCCAGCGTTTGCAAGGTCTCAGCGGCGCTTTGGGCGGTGTCGATTTCTTGTGCGGTGGCGGCAAAGGTGGCTGGAATCAGCAGGGGCTGACTGGCGATGGCGGCACTGGCCGAGCTGTCCAACTGACTTTTCAGGCGCTCATAAACAATGCGTTCATGCGCTGCGTGCATGTCCACAATGATCAGGCCGCTGGTGTTTTCAGCGAGGATATAAATGCCTTGCAGTTGCGCCAGTGCTTTACCCAGCGGCCAGTCGCCAGGCGGCAAGTTGGGTGCTTCGGCGTTAATGGG
>JBEDKR010000027.1:0-11529 GCA_041172005.1 Pseudomonadota bacterium | reverse complement strand
TGCTTTGCTGCATGCTGCTATCAAGCAGGTGCTGGCTGACGCTGTCGCCAAAGGTGGTAGCACGCTGCGTGATTTTTCAAATGCAAACGGTGAGCAAGGTCACTTCCAGCTGGAAGCCATGGTCTATGACCGTGCCGGTCTGCCTTGCAGACGCTGCGAAGCGCCCATCCGCCGCATCGTGCAGGGGCAGCGCTCCACCTTTTACTGCGCCAACTGCCAAAAACCCTGAACCCTCTGAATCTTTGCGCATGACCCAACTTTCTTCCGCCGATCCATTGGCTGTAACGCCACCTCATGCCTTACCGCTGCGCTTTGCCACTGATTTAGTGGCCTGGCAAAAGCTACACGGGCGCAGCAGCCTGCCTTGGCAAAACACGCGCGATCCGTATCGCGTTTGGTTGTCTGAAATCATGCTGCAGCAGACGCAAGTGAGCACGGTTCTGGACTATTACGAGCGTTTTTTGCAGCGCTTTCCAGACGTCCTCGCCTTGGCTTCTGCCGAGCTCGACGAGGTGCTGGGGTTCTGGAGCGGCTTGGGTTATTACAGCCGTGCCCGCAACCTGCACCGCTGCGCCCAGCTGGTGGTCAGTGAGCACGGCTGCGTTTTTCCGACCTCCGCGGTGACGCTGCAAACCTTGCCCGGTATCGGTCGCTCGACCGCTGCGGCTGTTGCCTCATTTTGTTTCAGCGAACGCGTGGCTATTTTGGACGGTAACGTCAAACGTGTGTTGACGCGCGTGCTGGCGTATTCGGCTGATCTGGCCCAAGCATCTGCCGAGCGCACCCTGTGGGACTTGGCCGGTCAGCTGTTGCCGCCAGCAGAGCACATGCCGGCATACACGCAAGGTGTGATGGACTTGGGCGCGTCAATTTGCGCCACGCGCCAGCCGCAATGCCTGATTTGTCCGGTGCAAAATTTGTGCGCTGCGCACCGCGAAGGCCGGCCCGAAAGTTATCCGGTGAAGACACGAAAACTCAAACGCAGCTCGCACGCTTTGTGGTTGCTGTGGGCGCAGCGCACCGATGGTGCGGTGTGGTTAGAGCGGCGTCCGACGCGCGGCATCTGGGGCGGTTTGTACTGCTTGCCAGTGTTCGACAGTGAAGAGGCTTTGAGCGATGCCGTGCCCGCTGCTGCACGCGCCAAGCTGGCGCCGCAAACGCCTTTTGTGCATGTGTTGACGCACAAAGATTTGCACTTGAAACCGTTCGTGAGCCAGTTGACTGCCCGCCAGACGCTGGCGGATGAACTGACAACACCAGAGCGCGGTGGGGCTTGGTTTGGCCCTACGGCTTGGCAGGCGCTTGGACTGCCAGCGCCAGTGCGCAAGCTGCTGGAAGCTGCAGATTAAAAGAGCCTTTGAATGGGCTAACGCAGAGCGTCGAGTTCGCGGTGTCGTTTGAGCGTTTGCCATTGCTGGCTGAACGCCAGCGTCAGGGCTTCCACCAAATACACCGACCGGTGTTGGCCACCCGTGCAGCCAATGGCCACCGTGACATAACTCCGGTGGTCGCGCACCAGCGCCTGCAGCCAACGGTTGATGAATTGTTCAATGCTGGCGAACATTTCGGCCACTTCAGGGTGCAAGGCCAAGTAGTCCGCCACAGGTTGATCGCGGCCTGTGAGGTCGCGCAACTCGCTTTCATAATGCGGATTCGGCAGCATCCTGACGTCAAAAACAAAGTCTGCATCGAGCGGCACGCCGCGTTTGAAGGCGAAAGATTCAAACACCAGCGTGAGGCGGTCTGCCGGGGCAGAAATCAGCGTCTTGACATACGCCTGCAACTGCGACGAACGGATGATGCTGGTGTCTAGCACCAGCGCTTGTTCACGCATGTCACCGAGCAATTCGCGTTCGAGTTCAATCGCTTCGACCAGTGCCCGGTGCTGGTCCGCAACGCCCACGCGCGACAGCGGATGCATGCGCCGTGTCTCTGAAAATCGGCGCACCAGCGTGTCGGTGCTGGCATCCAGAAAAATAGATTTGACAGCAATGCCTTGTTCGCGAAGCGCACGCAGTTGCTGCGGCACTTGCGGCAGCGAGGCGGCACTGCGAACGTCCATGGCAATCGCCACGCGGCTCGCGCCATGCTTCAGCTCAAGCTCGACAAAGCTGTTCAGCAACTCGGGCGGCAGGTTGTCGACGCAGTAGTAGCCGGCGTCTTCAAGTGCGTTCAGGGCGACAGATTTTCCGGAGCCGGACATGCCAGTGATAAGCACCATTTCCATGTTCATTGGCCGAGCATTTCTTTGGCGTGCGCCAGTGTTGTTCCTGAGAGTTTTTCGCCGCCCAACATGCGTGCGATTTCGGCGACACGCTGCTCGCTATCAACGGCGCTCACGGTGCTAGCAGTGCCCATTTTGTCGCTGCGTTTGGCCACGACCAAGTGCTGGTCGGCACAGGCGGCGACTTGCGGCAGGTGGGTGACGGCCATCACTTGGCGGTCTTTGCCGAGTTGCTTCATGAGTCTGCCCACCGTTTCTGCCACCGCGCCGCCGACGCCAGAGTCAACCTCGTCGAAAATCAGTGTTTCTGCCTGCCCGAGTTGGCTGGTGGTCACCGCAATGGCCAGCGCGATGCGCGACAACTCGCCGCCGGAAGCCACTTTGCCGACCGGCCGTGGCGTGCTGCCGCTGTGGCCAGCGACTAAAAATTCGGCTTGCTCCAACCCGTGCGCTGCAGCTTGCTCTAGCTTGCCCAGCTTGACTTCAAACTGCCCGCCCTGCATGCCCAAACCTTGCATGGCAGCGGTGATGGCCTTGCCCAGTGCCGGCGCGGCTTTGGTGCGTGCGGCGGTGATGATTTTGGCTTCTGCCAGATACGCTGTTTGCGCGCTGCTGACTGCGCGTTCTAGCGCGGCCAAATCGGTGGCGGCGTCCAGCTTTTTCAGTTCTTGCCGCCAGCTGGCCAGCAATTCGGGCAGCTCTGCAGGCGGGCGTTTGTAGCGGCGCGCCAAGCTGACCCAACTGGCGAGTCGTTCATCTAATTCGTTCAGGCGCTGCGGTTCGAGCTCGGAATGCCGTGCGTAACCATTCAGAGAGCGCGCAGCGTCTTCAGCCTGCGCCAAGGCGCTGTGCAGAACTTCAAGTGGGCCGGCAAACTGCGGCTCAATGTGCGCTTGCGCTTGCAGCGCCGAAATCGCTCGGCCAAGTTGGCTGGTCGCGTTGTCATCTGCATCTTGCAAGGCATTCAGCGCCGCTTCAATGGCGTCTCGCAATGTCTGCGCGTTCGACAGGCGGCTGTGCTGTGTGTTGAGCTCATCCCATTCGTCGGCACCTGGGGCCAGTTTGTCCAGTTCGCCAATTTGCCAGGCCAGCCGTTCTTGTTCGCGTTGCAGGCTGTCTTGTGCGCTGCGGGCTTCGTCCAGTGTTTTTTGGGCAGCGCGCCAAGCTTGCCAGCAAGGACTTAGTTTGCTCAGTGACACGCCCGCGTAGGCATCCAGCAATCCGCGCACCGAGTCAGGCCGGGTCAGGCTTTGCCAAGCATGTTGGCCGTGAATGTCGACCAGCTGGTCGGCGATGTCTTTGAGTTGCGTGGCGGTGGCCGGGCTGCCATTGATCCATGCGCGGCTCTTGCCCTGCATGTCAACCGTGCGACGCAGCAGCAAGTCGTCTTCAATCGGCAAACCTTTGTCTTCCAGCCACGCCAACAGCGGTGCAGTGCAGCTGAAGGCGGCGCTGATCTCGCAGCGCTCTGCGCCTTCGCGCACCACGGCGGCGTCTGCGCGGGCGCCCAGTGCGAGTTGCAGGGCGTCAATCAGGATTGACTTGCCGGCGCCTGTTTCACCCGTCAGCACGGTGAAGCCGCTGGTGAGTTCAAGCTCCAGCTCGCGAACGATGACAAAGTCTCGGAGGTAAATGCGTTTCAGGCTCATGGCTCAGGCGAGGCCTTCATTCCAGTGAAGTTTTTTGCGCAAGGTGTCAAAGTAGCTCCAACCGACTGGGTGTAAAAACCGCACCTGATGCTCAGAGCGTCGAACGATGATGCGGTCGCCATGCAGCAGACTGGTCAGGGTTTGCATGTCGAAGTTTGCGCTGGCATCGCGGCCGGCCACAATCTCAACGGCCACCTCGCCTTGATCTGACAAGACGATGGGTCGGTTTGACAAGTTGTGCGGTGCGATGGGCACCAATATCCAACCGCCAATCGACGGGTGCAGCAAAGGTCCACCCGCCGACAAAGAGTAAGCCGTGGAGCCGGTGGGTGACGCAATGATCAAACCGTCGGCCCGCTGGTTGGCCACAAAGCGGCCATCGACTTCAACCCGTAATTCGACCATGCCTGCCGAAGCGCCTCGGTTCACCACAACGTCGTTCATGGCGGTGGCGTTGAACACACAGTGTCCGTCACGCACGACTTTGGCCTGCATCATCCAGCGCGGGTCTTCGTCGTAATGGCCCTGCAAAATAGGCGCCAGCGTGGTTTGGTATTCCTCAAAAGCGATGTCGGTGATGAAGCCTAGCCGGCCTTGGTTGATGCCGACCAAGGGAACGCCAAATTGAGCCAGCAGTCGACCAATCCCGAGCATGGTGCCGTCGCCTCCGACCACCAAGCCAAGGTCGCATTGCGCGCCAATTTGCGCCACACTGAGGATCGGGTAAGTCGTGATTCCGGCATTGCTGGCGGTGTCTTCTTCCATCGCCACTTCGCAACCCTGCGCACCCAAATATTGCGCAATGCCTTCAAGCGCCGACCGCGAGCCTTGGGCGTGGTACTTGCCAATCAGGGCAACGTGGCGAAATTTTGACTTCATTTTTAAATTACATCACAACCGGACCGCTTGGCTCCGTAGAATTGCCAGCATGCTTGATGATCGTGCGAAGTTATTGTTGAAAGCGCTGGTTGAGCGCTACATTGCCGACGGCCAACCGGTGGGCTCGCGCACGCTGTCCAAGGCCTCGGGGGTGGAGCTCTCGCCCGCCACCATCCGCAATGTGATGAGTGACCTTGAGGAGCAGGGCCTGATCATCAGCCCGCACACTTCCGCCGGGCGAGTGCCCACGGCGAGGGGTTATCGGCTGTTTGTCGACACCATGCTCACACTGCAGCCGGGGCCGCTGGGTTCGGGCCTGATGGGCGGCCATCAGTTAGCGCCAGACCAGCCGCAAAAAGTGCTGACCAACGCCGCCCATATGCTTTCCAACTTGTCGCAGTTCGTCGGCGTTGTGATGGCACCCAAGCGGACGTCGGTGTTTCGGCACATTGAATTTCTTCGGCTTTCAGACCGGCGGGTTTTGGTCATCATCGTGTCGCCGGATGGCGATGTTCAAAACCGCGTGATCTTCACGGAGGCTGATTTTTCGCAGAGCCAGCTGATCGAAGCGGCCAATTTTTTGAACTCGCACTACGCCGGCATGGCCATGGAAGTCGTGCGCGAGCGACTTAAAAATGAGGTGGAAGCACTGCGCGGCGAAATTGCCAGCCTGATGCAGGCAGCCGTCAAAGTCAGCGCAGAAGTGATCGAGTCCAGTGAAGAGGTGGTGGTCTCGGGTGAGCGCAACCTGCTGGCCGTCAGCGACTTTTCTGGTGACATGAGCAGCCTGCGCAAACTGTTTGATTTGTTTGAGCAAAAAGCCCAGCTTATGCGGCTGCTGGACGTTTCCAGCCGGGCCGAGGGCGTGCGTATTTACATTGGCGGTGAGAGTCAGGTCATCCCCTATCAAGAGTTGTCCGTGGTGACCGCGCCTTATGAGGTCGATGGTCAAGTCGTCGGCACACTGGGCGTCATCGGCCCGATGCGCATGCCTTACGAAAAAATGATTCAAATCGTCGACATCACGTCAAAATTAGTGAGCACGGCGTTGAGCCACAGCAAATAATATTTGATTCTCTGGAGGTCTTGCATCGGCTTTAGATGCCTCCACCTTGCAACGGTCCGGCTTCAATACTTCAAAGGTCATGTCATGTTCAGTGCATTAACTCAACGCTTTGGCAAGTGGCTCGCCATTGCCGCCATGCTCAGCTTTGGCTTGGCTTTTGCCCAGTCTGAACCTACCTTGAATCAGGTCTATGACGCGGCTCAGTCCGGCAAGATGGATCAAGCGCAGACCATGATTCAGCAAGTCTTGGTGGCTCACCCGAACAGTGCCAAGGCGCACTTTGTGCAGGCTGAGCTCTTTGCTCGGCAAGGGCTGAACAACCGCGCCGGCGACATGTTGGCGACTGCAAAAAAACTCGCACCTG
Source organism: Pseudomonadota bacterium (assembly GCA_041172005.1). Classification (GTDB taxonomy): domain Bacteria; phylum Pseudomonadota; class Gammaproteobacteria; order Burkholderiales; family Burkholderiaceae_C; genus Polaromonas. The sequence goes on along the minus strand of JBEDKR010000027.1, from coordinate 5,347 downwards.
GTTTGCCATTTGCCAAGCCGGAAGCGGTTCAGAGCTTGCGGGCCAAGATTTCTGCCCGGCCTGTCCAGCAGGCATCTGGCAATGGCAATTCATCGCCCAGCCACATCAACAGTTCGGCAAGCCAGTCTGCGCCAGCATCTTCTTTTTCCTGGGGAATGCCGCTGTTGTTGGCCGGTGGCGTGATGTTGATTGGCTACTTGATCTTTCGCCGCAAAGATTCTGCCGTCGAGTTCCACCCTCAACCGGCTGGCCAGTCATTTAGTAACCAAGTCCCTGCGAGTGGTCCGGCGCCCATGACCAATGGTTTGAGCGGTCCACAAACCTTCGGCATGGGCGGTGCAACTGCACCCGCGCCAGCCTACGGTCAGCCAGCCAGCCAGCCAGCTAGCGGCATGGGAAGCAATATTGCCAGCGGCTTGGTCACTGGCTTGGCGGTTGGCGCAGGCGTGATGGCGGCGCAAGCTATCGGCAAAAGTCTGATGGGCAGCAACACAGGCAGCCACGACACATCAACCCGTCTGGCCGACAACAACAGCAACGGTTTCGAGCCGATTGCCGACAACAGCATGGGCGGCCAAAACTTTGGCGTCAACGACACCGGTTCTTGGGACGATGGCGGCAGCGCAGACGTGGGCGGTGGTGACTGGGACAGCTAAGAGCTGTAGATGGGTGTAAGCTGACCGTTTGGGGTGAGTATGGACGTCTTGAAACGTAGATCGCTACTGGCGTTATTGGCGCTTCCCACGGGCTGCGCGATTCAATACCTTCCGCCACTGGCAAGTTCCAAGTTGACCAGTGGTGCGCCATTCGGAGCTATTCGAGCGCCAGCACTTGGGCAAAGCTGGACCTACCAAAAACTCAATTTCTACAACAGCCAACGGCTTGATACCGTCAAGGAAGAAATAGTTGGCATGACTGGCGGCGTACGCATCAGCCGGCGGTCACAAGACAATCTGGATTTGGGTGATGAACTTCAGCCCGTGTGGGGCCAAGTCACACAAGATCCCTACTGGGATTTTTTGCAAACCTACGAAGTATCGCTGCCCCTGTGGCTGGACAACTTCGCCATTGGGACAAGCCAATCCAGCAACACGCACTACCGTTCCGGCAGTTCATCTTTTCGTTATTGGATCAGCGCCAGAACGACGGTCGTGGGTTGGGAAAAGCTGGTGCTTCCCAGTGGTCGCTTTGACACAGTTCGGATAGAAAAAATCATTCGACTCAACCACCCGGACCTCAGTCGGCTTGACACACTGAGGCGAGACACTATTTGGCTAGCCCCAGAAATCGGCCGCTGGGTGGCAAGGGAAACCAACGGCGAATTCAGAGTCGCCGACAGGCGAGGCGGCTGGACAGGAAGGGAAGACCACTTTCGTTGGCAATTGGAGAGCTGGACTTAAGCGGGCCGCACGCCGATGCCGCTTACAATCCATGTTGGTTAGGGGCGTTAGCTCAGTTGGTTAGAGCAGAGGACTCATAAAAATTGTGCACCGAGGCAGGAAACTCCTCGTGTGAATGGCGTCAAATTCGGTGAAAGCTAAGTGCAGCAATGCATACGCCAATGCCGAGCCAAGCTCAGTGAGAAATCACTTTGAAGGTGTAGAGACTAGACGGCGCCCGTCTAAGGCGAAAGCTACGATGAAGGCATAGTCCAGGGAGTAGTGAAAGCTACACAAACCAGAATCCTTTGGTCGTCAGTTCAAGTCTGACACGCCCTACCATTTATGAAATCGACTGTTTAAAAGACAGTCGTTTTTTTGTGCGTTCACCATAGGCGAACTTCTGGAGGTGCAAGTCCTTCAGCACGCTGACCACAGTGCGCGAAGTTGGACTCAATATCGAGAAACTGCCTTGCTGCTGCGCAGGAGCTGGGTATTCTCATGGCGACAGATCAATCTAAGCTTGAGCGAACACAACCACGGCTTCAGGCCGGGCATGCGTGGGCACGATCCGCTACAAGTCGTTCGGACGTATGTTCAATCGGGCAATACAAAATGGTCAATCGCTGACCTGGCCAGCGCATCTATCGAATCCGTCAGTACGATGCCGAACTGGGCGCGTTGCGCATGGGGCACGGCCAGTGGCAATTCGGTACAACCCAACACGACGGCATCCGCACCACGGGCGATCAGTTGACGAATGCAGGCGGCGGCGGGCAAAAAGGCATCTTCTAGGTGATTTTTCTTGACGGCCGAGATGGCGCTGACGCACAGTTGCAGTTCTGTTTCGGTTGGCTCAAGTACGTGGTGACCACGATGCTCTAACGGCCCTTGGTAAAGCCCTAGCTTTAGCGTGGCAGGTGTGCCCATCAGGCCGATGCAGGCATTGACAACACCCATTCTTGCCAAGTCGTCACAAATCGCATCGACGATGTGCAGGATGGGTACGTTGGCCTGCAGCGCCATTTGCTCATACCAGAGGTGTGCCGTGTTGCAGGGTATGACGATGAGCCGAGCCCCGGCGCCTTCAAGGCGGCGTATCCCCTTCATCATGGCTGCCAGAGGATCTTCCCCTTGGCCCATGCGGGCCGAGGTGCGGTCGGGCACGCGTGGGTCGTTGCACAAGATGGTCGGAATATGGTCTTGGTCGCATCTGGCGGGCGTTAGTGCGACCAAGCGCTTCATAAAGGTGGCCCCCGCTAGCGGACCCATGCCGCCCAAGACGCCCAGCAGATCTTGGCTTGCAGATTTATCCATGTTGATCAGCGAAGCGTTTCAGCCAAGGGATCGAAGTGAGGTTGCGCATGTCGTGGAATCGTAGGCTGGTTAAACAAGCTGCCCAGAATACTCTTCAACGCAAAAACACCGCATGTATTGAGGCTTGAGCTTGCCCCAAAACGACTTTTGATGACGCGTTTTGTTGGATCTGGAGCGTCCTGCGGGTCCCGGCTTTTAACTTTAATCAATGCTAGGTTGGAAGCATCGAACATTGGCATTGGGTACAGCCTCATTGGGAGCGCTTCTTGAAATTTATCATTTTTAAAACAGTCTGGAAATCTGCATACATGTCCACAATTCAACTTGGTGACAGTTGGGTTAGCGGCTTGGAGAGCTGAGCGATGACTCTGCAGCAACGAAGCGATCGATGCTTAGAGCGGCGCAATGTATGGCCGGACAGTGAGCGTCGATCGGCTCAATATTTCCATCACTTGATTGACATCAGCCCAGACCCTTTTTTTACCATTGACGCTGAAGGCAAGATTGTCGACACCAACTCGGCCGCTGTCATCATGACGGGCATGACAAGCATGGCTTTGGTGGGCAGTGTCTTTGCTGACTATTTCACCAACCCGGTCGAGGCACACAAAAAGTGTCAACAGGTTTTACTGCAAGGTTTCCTGAATGACTGTCCCATGGAAATCCGGCACGCATCGGGAAGAACACACGATGTTCTTTGCAATGCACGAGTGGTTCGGGATGAAGCCGGTAAGCCGCTCAGCGTACTGGTCGTTGCGCATGATGTGACGGCTAAAAACCGAGCAGAAAGAGATCTTCGTGAGTTTCAAAAAAGAGCCGATTTTGCCCTCGAGAAGACACATACGGGGGCTTGGGAGTTGAATCTGACAGACCACACGTCGCATCGGTCGCTGGAGCATGATCGAATTTTTGGCTATTCCGAGCCTTTGGCAACTTGGACTTACGAGATGTTTTTGCAGCACGTGTTGCTGGATGACCGCGCTGCGGTTGATCAAAAATTCATTGAAGCGCTGAAACAGAATCGCCAGTGGAATTTTCAATGTCGAATTCGTCGTATCGATGGCGAAATACGCTGGATCTGGGCCGTCGGGGAACAACAAAATAGCCTCAATGGAGATGGCCAGCGCATGGTTGGTATTGTGCAGGACATCACCGACCAAAAGCAAACCGAAATCGCGATCAGGGAAGCAGAATTTCGCTACCGAACGGTGGCAGATTTAACCTCCGACTGGGAGTATTGGTTGTTGCCGGATGGCTCGCTGCGCTACGTGTCGCCCTCATGTGAGGAAGTTTCCGGTTACACAGCCAATGAGTTTTATGCGGATCCGACACTCATGCTGCGGGTGATCCATCCCGATGATCAAGTACTTTTCGCTGGGCATTCGCATCAAGTGTCAGAGCGCGGCATTCCTTTGCCAATATTGTTTCGAATTCAAACCAAAGATGGTGAGACTCGGTGGATTTCCCATGTCTGTCGCTCCGTTTTCGATGCAACTGGCAACCCGAATGGTTTTCGGGGGAGTAATCGGGACGACACGGAGCGCAAAAAAATGGAAGACCAAGTTCGTGAGTTGGCTTTTTATGACGAACTCACGAAGTTGCCTAATCGCCGTTTGTTGGTTGACCGCTTGATTCACGACATGGCGTCGGTCAAACGCAGCAGCCGATATGGTGCCTTGATGTTCGTTGATCTGGACAACTTCAAACCGCTCAACGACTTGCACGGCCACAAGATGGGCGACTTGTTGTTGGTAGAAGTCGCAAGGCGCATGCAGGTGTGTGTGCGCAGCATCGACACGGTCTCGCGTTTTGGCGGCGACGAGTTCGTGGTGTTGTTGAGTGATTTTGGTTTGGACAAAGCTGAGTCAGCAACACAGGCCAAAATTGTTGCTGAGAAAATTCGAGCCAAGCTGGCCGAGCCATACTTGTTCCCGCTCAAGGCCAAGGGCAAACCGGACACTACGATCGAGCATCGCTGCACCGCCAGCATCGGTGTGGTCACTTATGGCGGCCACGAGGCCAGCGAGGAAGACATCCTCAAGTGGGCCGACACGGCCATGTACCAAGCCAAAGATGCCGGCCGTAACACGGTCAGGTTTTACGAGGCACCAGAGGTCACTTGAGTGTTTGAAATAAAGGCTGAAAGCAGCTCTATTCTTTGGCATGATGTTGGGTTATGACTTCTCGCCAACACCGAATACCCACCGTTTCTTGCGTCTTGCCCGCTTTCAATGAAGCCGGCAACCTTCCGAATGTGGTTCCTGAGATTTTGCAGGCTTTGCACCGGCTTTTCTCGGCGGTTGAATTGATCGTCATTGATGATGGCAGTCGAGATGACACGCTGAAGGTGGCGCGTGGTTTGAGTGAGATTTATCCTGAGCTTGTGGTGCTGGAGTTGTCGCGTAATTTTGGCAAAGAGTGTGCATTGACGGCCGGTTTGCAGGCTGCGCGCGGAGACGTGGTTGTCTTGATGGATGCCGATGGCCAGCACCCGGTGACGCTATTGCCGGAGATGCTGGCGCACTGGCAGAAGGGCATGGATGTGGTTTACGCCGTGCGTCGGTCGCGCCTCGATCAGTCGCCCTTGCAGCGTCACCTCACCGGCTTGTTTTATGAACTGGTGAACTTTGGCAATCGCGTACAGATCCCAG
>JBEDKR010000026.1:0-11834 GCA_041172005.1 Pseudomonadota bacterium | reverse complement strand
GAATCAGCTTATAGACACAGTCATCGACAAAAAACTCGGGCCACAGATTCCAATCCCCTGAATCAACCGCCTGAGCGTAGTCGGCGTACAACTGAGCGACGCCCAGGTAGTCCTCGAAACTTAGGTTGACAGCTTGCTTCATGCCTGTGCCTCCATCACTTCGCGCCAGTATTGGTACATGCCGCGTATCAATGTTTCGGTGACCATGTGGTCGGTGTCTTCAACCGTGCGGCCCCCCAGCTCGGCGAGCGTGCGGTGGTAGGGCTTCTGCTCAAAACCCTGCTGCGAAAATTCGATCACTTCGCCGTCATCGGCCGACACGAAGCCAGCGGGTCCAAACAGATTGGCCTGTCGCAAACGGCGCTGAGTCATCTCTTCGGTATCGTCCTCAAAGCCAAAGTGCGTCCATACAAAATCGAAGGAGCCGTGGCCATCAGGCTGGATGTGGCGTGTCGAGACGCTGTTGACTTGCTGCTGCAGGATGACACTGGGGAAAAGCGTCATCATCACCGCGGTCGGGCCGTTCCACCAAGGCTCAGGCTCGATTTCGAGAAAGCGTGGATCGTTGAGCACCATGCTTTCCTTAAAACTTGAAACCTGGGTCACCTGGTCCGATTTGCCCGACTGACCTCGCGTCGAAATCATGGCCGCATGGCGGTGGCGAGCATCCATTTTGAGCTCGGACTTGTTGTCAGCACGCCAAAGGCCGAAGGTGACAAACCAGGTGTGTAGTAATCCGGGATGGTATGGATCCTTGATGTTCTCCTGCATCAACTTCCAGTTGCCCGGAATCCGCTGACGGTTGTAGCCCAAAATTTTCAGCTTGCGCCCGTCAAAGAGGCGGTCGAAATAACTGAGAATGACGGGCCCGAGGAAGTCTTCGAGAGATTCAATGCCGTGGTCAAAACTGGCAAACACCACGCCTCCACGCGTGGCAACTTTGAGCTTATTGAGGCTGTGGTCGGCGGTGTTGAAGTCAGCCGGCATGCCCCCGTTGACCTTGCCGTCTCGTTTCACCCCGCGGCGAAATGGCACGCCCTGCAAATCGCCCTTCAGCGTGTAGCTCCACTGGTGGTAAGGACAGACAAACTCTTTTTTGTTGCCGTGGCGCTCACGGCAAAACTGCATGCCCCGGTGCGCGCACACATTTTCGACCACACTGATGCCACCGTCGGAATCGCGCACCATGATGACCGAACGCTCTCCCACCACGGTGCGCTTGAAGTCGCCGGTATGGGGAATCTCCGCATCGAGCCCGACGTAGTTCCAATGCTTGGTGTAAAAAAAGCGCTCTAGCTCTTTTTTGTGAAGCACAGGATCTGTATACGCCATGAATGGGATCCGGCTGGTGCCTTCGGATTCCCAATGGATCTTGTCGGGGAAAACAACTCCGGAGGTGGTGGTCGGCAGGGTCATCTTGGTCTCCATTTTTTAATGATTAGTGGTGGTGTTCATGGGCATCATGTGCCACTGGCGTAAAACGCGTCTGCATAAATCTGTTCGGTCAGCACACCCATCTGGCGAACCAATAAAGTGGTGGCCTCCACCATGGGCGGCGCACCGCAGAGGTAGGCGCGAAAACCGGCCAAGCTAGTCCAGTCCTTGGCAATGGCGTCAGTGACTAAACCCGTGCGGCAACCTGGCGCTTGGCCAGACGTAAGCACGGTGTGTATATGCAATTGGGAATTTTGGCGCTGAAGCTCTGCCAGCCATTGCTGGCCATAGATGTCACGCTCCGAGCGCACCCCGAAATAGAGGTGAATATCGTTTTTCATGCCTTCGGCAATCACACCTCGGATGATGGACAAAATGGGCGCAAGGCCAGTGCCGCCTGCAACGCAGAGCATGGGGCCCTCGTGCTTGCGGCGCAGGTAAGCCGACCCCAAGGGGCCGCTCACACGAACCGAGTCCCCAACTTTCAGCGTCTGGGCGATGTAGCCACTGACACGCCCCTCAGGCACCAGTCGCACATGAAACTCCAGTTCGCTGTCGGTGCAGAGGCCGGCCATGGAGTAGGGACGAATGTGGTCTGGTGTGAATTGGAGTTGTGCGTACTGCCCAGGTGAAAATTCAAGGGGCTTGGCAGGCTTTAGCCGAATGCTTTTGATGTCGTGCGTCTGGTTGTCGATGGCGACGACCGTCGCTTTGATGATCTTTGCCGTGTGGACAACAACCTCATCAGGCTCGGGTATTTCAACGGTGCAGGATTCTGTAATAAAGGTCTGGCAGGCCAAGACGTAGGGTGCTTCAGCCGCTTGGGGACGGCGCACATCTTGGCCTGACGACTCCATCACCTGCCCTTCGACAATCTTGCAGCGACACGTTCCACAACGCCCGGACAAGCAACTGTACGACACCGGCACGTCGTTCTCGCGCAGCGCCTCCAGCAAGTTCACGCCTACGGCAACGGTCAGCGTTCGCTGGAGGGGTCGAATAAAAATTTCCATTCGCCATCATCAGGCGCCAACCATCATCAGTCAATACAATGGCATCAATTTTTTGCATCACTGAAATCAATAATCATCCAGGCGATTAAATGGAACTTAAGGACATCGATCTCAACCTCCTCGTGATTTTTAACCAATTGCTCATTGAAAGAAATGTTTCCAAGGTTGCAGAGAACCTGGGCCTCGGGCAGCCCGCAGTGAGCAACGCATTGGCCCGACTTCGCAAGCTGCTTGGCGACGAACTTTTCATACGCACCGCAAGCGGTATGCAGCCCACGCCTTTTGCCGACCAGTTGGCCGAATCCATCGGCTATGCGCTAGGCATGATTCACGGTGCGATTAATGTGAAAAATTCTTTTGATCCTGCAAGCAGCAAGCGGCGCTTTTCAATTGGCATGACCGACATCGGCGAGGTCCACTTCCTGCCCCGCTTGATGGAGAAAATCCCACAGGAGGCGCCGTCTGTTTCCATCAGCACCGTGAGAAATACTAGCATCAACCTGAAGGACGCGATGGAGGCTGGCCAGGTCGACCTAGCCATTGGGCTTCTGCCCCAACTCAAAGCCGGTTTTTTTCAACAGCGATTATTCATCCAAAAATATGTTTGCATGTTCAGGCAGGGGCACCCTCTGGACAAGAAGAAAGTCATGCCATCTGATTTTTATGCGTCCGATCACGCCGCGATTGTTTCAGCAGGCACAGGACATGGGATGGTCGATGACATACTGGATAAAAATGGCGCCCAGCGCACGGTAAAGTTAACAGTTCCGCACTTTGTGGCTGTCAGTCACATTCTTCAATCGACTAACCTTGTAGCGACTGTGCCCGAACGCCTCGCACAACACATGGCCAAGCCATTCGGTCTCAAATATGTACCCCATCCCGTCAAGCTCCCACAAATCGCCATCAATCTCTTTTGGCACGCGAAGTTCCACAAGGACCCGGCCAACCAATGGTTAAGGGGACTACTCTTTGAAATGCATGCAGATAAATAGCGAAGTCAATCCTCTGCCCCATCGCCCTCGCGCCTGGGCGGCGTGACGCCAAAGTGAAGGTAAGCCGCATGGGTGGCGATGCGGCCCTTAGGGGTGCGCTGCAGGCAGCCTTGCTGAATGAGGTAGGGCTCGATCACGTCTTCGCTTGGTTTCAAGTTTGATACCTTAGACGTAGAGCATCTTGCACATATTGCTCCTTCAAGTATCTGGCATACCCACTCCAGCAAAACTGGCAAAGCTAACCGCATGGGTTGTGAAAATATGTGCAAGGTGAAACGCTGAGTTATGGCGAACCGGTAGCATGAACGATCGTTCCGGGCAGAACGCCAAAATAGGTCAGAGTCGGCTGGAATACTAAATGCCGCAATAAAATGGGCAGTTTTAACAAAAAGTCATATTGGATGAACCTGCAAATGCCAAGGACGCGAGCGGTCCTGTACATTCGTTAGGTACCTGCGAGTAGGCAGTGACAGTTCAGGACTGTCAGGGTCGAAAAGACCACAGCTTCTTAAGGCTTTGCGAGGGCTAATTCCCCTCCCGAGGGCCTCCATCAACACAGGCGAAGCGAACGTATGGTGTGTGTCGGCACCTGAAACGCCCATAGTCATTCCAGTAAGAAGCTGCACACGGTTCCGATAGCTTGGGTACAGGATGGTATGACTTAATTCGCTTGCAGTCATCGTCTCTTGGTCAACAAGATGCAATCGGTCGCCAACCATAATAATGACTCCTGAATATTTATACACATCCGGGCGCAACTGTTCACCTTCCTCGCTGAGACGTTCTATGCGCCGATAGCAGGTGTAGTCTCGCCATGTGTGAATGGTCATTAAAGATCGAAGAATTTTTCCCGGTCGCGTCGCAGAATGATAGTGCACGTAGTACCAGCCAACCAATCGACTGAGTTCAGCCCGTTGTCGCTGAGCAAGTTGAAACAGATCACGCATCTGCCAGGGTAAGTTGCTGTCAGCGTTGTCGATGCCCGGTCTAAGGCGAAGAATCCCCCGGAACTGATCATGCGGCATTAGCATTTCGAATTCATCTACACCGAAGAAATCGCATATTCGCCGTAAGTTATTTCTTGATGGATAGGTTACCCCCGATAAGTACTTCATGAACTGAGGACGATTAATCTCCAGCCTTCGGCAAACCTCGCTAATCGAGGCGTGGTGACTGGATGCAAAACGTAGGTTTGACACGAAATCAGACGACATATCAATTTTAGAAATGTTCATGAGTTGATGCTTTAGGTGCAACAGTATGCGACAGTTAATCATACCGCTAAATGTTCTCCACAAGGGCTCGGCTTGTACAGTCAACCGACCGTTATTAGTGACGGCTTTATTAACAAGGAGAGTTCTGCCATGTCCCGTTATTTGATAGTCGCGGCTGTATCCGCCCTCGCCCTAGCAGGGCCCACATCCAACGCCTGGGCCCAGAAACCCGGCGGCACACTCGTGCTGATCACCCAGCCCGAGCCGCCCAACCTAGCACCGTACGTCAGCACGGCAGGCCCGATCAGCCAAGTTACCGCGAAGGTATTCGACGGGTTGCTGGAGTACGGCTTCGACCTTAAGCCCAAGGCCAGTTTGGCAGAAAGTTGGACTATAGCGGCAGATGGCAAGACCATCACCTTCAAGCTGCGCAGAGACGTGAAGTTCCACGACGGCAAACCTTTCACATCTGCAGATGTGCAGTTCACCATCATGGATGTACTCAAAAAGAACCACCCGCGCGGCATTGCCACCTTCCGTGATGTCACGGCTGTGGACACGCCAGACGCCTCCACCGCGGTGTTCCGCCTAGCCAACCCAGCGCCCTACATCATGAAGGCGCTGGCTAGCTCCGAAAGCCCGATGCTTCCCAAGCACGTGTATAGCCAAGGCGACATCAAGACCCACCAGAATGCCAACCAACCCGTCGGATCGGGACCATTCAAATTCGTTGAGTGGCGCCGTGGTGAACTGGTGCGCCTTGACAAGAACCCTGACTACTGGCGCAAGGGTCTTCCCTACTTGGACCGTGTCGTTGTCCGCTTCATTGCCGATGCATCTACCCGTACAGCTGCGCTTGAAAAAGGCGAAGCTCACGTAGCAGGCCTTGGCGCAGTTCCCTACAGTGACGTCAAGCGCTTGAGCGCGCTGCCCAGCCTTGAGGTGACGACTGCCGGCAACGAGATGATCTCGCCGATGGTAGAAATGGTCATCAACACTAAGCAGGCGCCTTTCGACAATCCGAAGGTACGCCAAGCCATCAACTACGCCGTCGACCGCAAGTTCGCTATTGACAACGTATGGTTCGGCTTTGGTAAACCGGCAATGGGCCCGATCAGCAGCAACTTCCAGCCTGCAGGCCTCTATGCTGCGGGCACCGACTTCACGGTGGCCGACCGCTTGGCTCGCGCAAATAAGCTACTAGACGAAGCCGGTCTGCCTCGCAAAGAAGGCGGCTTTCGCTTCGAGATAACGCATGACATCACGCCCTACGGTGAGGAGTGGCAGCGGTTTGGCGAATCGGTGCAACAGCAGTTACAACAGGTAGGCATCAAGGTAAACCTGCGCTATGAAGACTTACCAAAATGGCTCAAGCGTACTTACACGGACTATGACTTCACCATCACCTCGAACTTCCTGTTCAACCTAGCCGACCCAGTGTTGGGTGTTCACCGTGGTTTGCACTCCGACCGCATCAAACCCGGCACGGTTTTCGTCAACGGCTCGCGCTGGAGCAGCCTTGAGACCGATGCGCTGATGGACAAGGCCAGCGTTGCAACCAGTGATGCCGAGCGTGGCAAGTTGTATGCTGAATTCGTCAAGCGAGTGACGGAAGCCAGCCCGGTGATCTATGTACTGGAGCTGCGCTACCCTGCGGTGATCAATAAACAGTTCAAGAACGTCATCGACACGCCGTTGGGCATCTACGGAAACTTTGCAACTGCCTACAAGCAGTAAATGTCGCGCGGAGGGTCTACCCTGCTTCTCCGCTTCCTTTTTGAAAAAATGCACAGCAGGCCTATCGCCTGCGTGTGTGAGCCGGGACAAGTCCATGGGTCAATACATCTTCCGTCGATTGCTACAAACCGTGCCGGTTGTGTTGCTGGTGGTCATTGTTAATTTTTTGCTGCTGCAACTCGCACCTGGCGACCTAGCCACTGTTCTGGCTGGCGAAGCTGGCGGTGCACCGAAGGAATATATCGACGCCCTTAGAGAGCGGTTTGGCCAAGACAAGCCTATTTATGTGCAACTGCTTACGTACCTTGGCAATTTGATGACATTGGACCTAGGTTACTCCTTTCGCCAAAGTGCGCCTGTTTTAAACCTTGTCCTTGATCGCCTGGGTCCTACATTGCTGCTGATGGGTACCACGCTGCTCGTGTCGCTTGGCGTAGGAGTAGGTATGGGGGTACTTGCGGCACTATGGGTGCGCACTTGGAAAGATCACTTTATTTCTGTGGCTGCTGTGGTCTTTTACGCAATGCCCCTCTTTTGGGTCGGGCTGATGTTGGTGCTGTTCTTCAGCATCAAGCTGGCGTGGTTTCCCACATCGGGCATGGAGGATGTTGTCGCATTCAACGAAGGCTGGGCACGAGTAAAAGATATTGCCCACCATTTGGTGCTGCCCACGCTTACCCTCTCGCTGTTCTACGTTGCACTGTATGCGCGGTTGATGCGCGCTTCCATGCTCGAGCAGCGCGGGCTGGATTACGTGACCACGGCCAGAGCCAAAGGCCTGACGCACCAACAAATTACCACACGTCACGTTTTCCGCAACGCACTGTTGCCAGTGGTGACCATGGCTGGCGTTCAGTTCGGAGCATTGCTGGGAGGATCGGTGGTAGTGGAAGCCGTTTTTGCCTGGCCAGGCTTAGGGCAACTAGCCTACCAATCCCTTTTTGCTCGTGACTACAACCTGCTTTTGGGCATTTTCTTCATGTCGGCGTGCCTAGTTGTTTTGATCAACCTGTTGGTCGATTTGCTGTACGTCTGGCTGGACCCTCGAATCAAGATGTCTTGAGGATTATTCATGAAAAGTTTTTCTCGCCGATTCTTCACTAATCCACGTGTTCTATTTGGTCTTGCATGGCTGTTAATCGTACTGATCATGGCTATTTTCTCGGGCATGCTGTCCCCGAGGGATCCTTTTGCTATCGTCGGCACACCATTCGATCCGCCTGCTGGGCAACACCTATTCGGTACCGACAGCCTGGGTCGGGATGTACTTGGAGGGTTGATCCACGGTGCTCGCACCACCCTGCTGATCGCCGTGCTGGCAACGCTTGCAGCCGTGGTGTTCGGCACCGCAGTCGGAGCGATCGCTGGCTATTTCGGCGGCTGGGTCGACGATGTACTTATGCGTTTGACAGAATTTTTCCAAACCATTCCTTCCTTTCTTTTCGCTATCGTACTCATTGCAGTGCTTTCACCATCTGCCACCAACCTTGTGATTGCCATTAGTGTGGTTAGTTGGCCGCCCATAGCGCGTGTGGTGCGCGGTGAGGTGCTGTCTGTGAAATCCCGCGAATTTGTACAAGCCGCCGTTGTCGCCGGACAGCGCGACCTAGCCATTCTTTTGACGCAGGTTTTGCCCAACACACTGAGTCCGCTGATAGTCACAGGATCATTACTGATCGCAACGGCAATCCTAGTGGAAAGTGCCCTGTCCTTCCTGGGCCTTGGGGCACCAAACCTGATGAGTTGGGGGTTCATGATCGGAGCCGGACGCTCATTCCTGCGCGATGCCTGGTGGTTGGTCACGATACCTGGCCTGGCCATTCTCCTGACTGTCCTGTCAATCAACCTGGTTGGTGAGGGCCTGAACGATGCCCTCAACCCACGCATGGCCGACCTGTAAAACATAATGATCCATCCTCAGAATTATCAAAGCACTGACCCCGTGCTACGTATTGAGCAACTGACCGTTGCATTGCCCAAATGGTCAGACCGACCTCGTGCTGTGAATGGCATTACCATTGATGTACGACCACGCGAAATTCTTTGCATTGTCGGTGAATCCGGCTCAGGTAAGTCTGTTATGGGAAAGGCTATCATGGGCTTGCTTCCCAAGCCGCACCTAAGGGTTACGAGCGGGAAAATCATGTTCGAGGGGCGAGACCTCATAAATCTTAGCGAAGACGATATGCGAGCCATCCGTGGGGGTCGCATTGCCATGGTTTTTCAGGAACCCATGACCGCGCTAAGCCCGTTGATGAAAATTGGGCGGCAGATCGACGAAGTGCTCGAAATCCACACCAAGCTGAAACCGTTCGAGCGCAAACAACGCGTATTAGCGCTGCTGAATGACGTGCATCTACCGGACCCCGATCGGCTTATTGACAGCTTTCCTCATCAGTTATCTGGCGGACAAAGACAGCGTGTGGTTATTGCCATGGCGCTGGCGCTCGAGCCTGCTTTGATCATTGCTGATGAACCGACCACCGCTCTAGATGTAACCACACAGGCACAAATACTTCATCTCATTAAAGAGTTGCAGCGCAGTCATGGAACTGCCGTTCTATTCATCACTCACGACTTCGGCGTCGTAGCTGAGATAGCCGACAGGGTTGTGGTGATGCGCCACGGTGAAATCGTCGAAACGGGTACTATGCAACAAGTGCTGGGCGACCCACAGGCCGACTACAGTAAAGCACTTATAGCTGCAGTGCCGAGGCTCAGTCCTCGCAGTCGTGGCAGCGTTACCTCCGCTGGCGATATTCAAACGCCACTTCTGGTGGTGAAGTCTTTGCAAAAAACGTACCGCAATAGCGGTGGTTTCTTTGCACGAAACCGTCGAGAAGTTCCTGCAGTACAGGGCGTCAGCTTGACTGTTCACCGTCAAAGTTCTCTTGCACTCGTGGGCGAGTCAGGATCTGGAAAAAGCACACTGGCGCGGTGCATCATTGGTCTTGAACAAGCGGATAGCGGAGAAATTTTGCTCGATGGGGTCCAACTCACAGGCCTTAGCCGGCGAGAATTATTACCCCTTCGAAGCCAGATACAGATGATTTTTCAAGACCCTTTCGCGTCTCTCAACCCGAGACACAAGGTCGGTGAAATCGTCACACTCGGCGCTCGCGTTCAGGGCATTCCACGCGAGCAGGCTTACCAAGAGGCCCGCGAACTGCTTCGAAGAGTAGGACTCAAGCCTGAGGCTATCGACCGCTACCCGCACGAGTTCAGCGGTGGACAACGACAACGCATTGGCATTGCGCGCGCACTTGCCGTCAAGCCCAAGCTGATAGTTGCGGATGAGCCCGTCTCTGCACTCGATGTATCGGTACAGAAACAGGTGCTAGAACTGCTTGACGAACTTCGCAAAGAGATGGGTTTGTCTTTGTTGTTCATTACACATGACTTGCGTGTCGCGGCAACGGTTTGCGAAGAAATAGCCGTCATGAGCAAAGGGCAACTCGTTGAGGCAGGTTCAACCGCAGATATATTTGCTAACCCCAAACACCCCTACACACGCAGTTTGCTGGCGGCTGTCCCAGGCAGAAAATGGGGGCAAGACAAACTGAATGCATGACCGCCACATGAAAACAACCCCACTACCCAAAATCGCCGTGCTAGGCACTGGCGGAACCATTGCCGGAACAGGCCCAAGCAGCACCCTGTACGCGGGCTACCAAGCCGCCGTTGCAGGAGTTGAAGACCTTTTATTGGCCATCCCCGCTTTAAATGAGGCTGCACTCCTGGAATGGGAGCAAGTGGCACAGGTGGCAAGTCAAAACCTTGGCGGTGCAACCCTGTTGCATCTCGCAAGAAGGGTCAACTTTTGGCTTAACAAGACGGATTGCAACGGGGTGGTCGTGACTGTTGGGACCAACACACTGGAGGAAACAGCATATTTTTTAAACTTGGTTGTCAAAAGTCGCAAGACTGTTGTGATTACGGGTGCAATGCGTCCAGCCAACAGTTTGAGCGCAGACGGCGCCATGAACCTGTACCGTTCTGTCATTGCCGCAGCCAGTCCATTGACAGCCGGTCTAGGAGTGTTGGTGATCATGAATGATCAGATCATTGCAGCGCGCGACGCACACAAAACAGACACGATGACGGTGGATAGCTTCAAAGCCCCCGTGTTTGGCATCCTCGGATGGGTGTTTGACGGTCAGGTGCGTTTATACAAAAGGCCGGCGCGCATACACACATTTGAGACTGAGTTTGACACTGACAAACTGATCAGCCTTGCGCAAGTCGACATCATCGTGGGACATCAAGACGACTCAGGCGTTGCCGTTGCTGCACTGGTCAATTCGGGTGCAAAAGGTCTTGTCATTGCTGGTGCGGGTACAGCATCATTGAGTGATGCCATGACAGAGGCGGTGAGAAGGGCAACCAAAAAGGGGGTCATCGTGGTGCGCGTTCCACGAGCGGCCACCGGTATCGTGATGCGAAACTTTGAGTTTGATGATTCGTCACACGGCACGGTGGCAGGCGACACTCTTTCCGCCGCCAAAGCACGAATCTTATTGGCCTTGGCGATTTCGCACGGGATGCAAACGGACCAAGTGCAAACGGCTTTTGATATGTACTAGAGCAAAACTGCCTTTCCAATCAGCTCCCGATTTATTGTTTAAAAGGCAGAAAAATTACTAAATAAAACTCTAGAGTTTTAAATGCACCTAAAAAAACTTTTTTTAATAGCATTGAGCCCATAAGCCGGAGCAAACTATGCCTCAAGCATGTGGGGAGAGCGCAATTTCTTTCATTGCGGTGACTCAGCGGAAATCGTGTTCTCATGAATGAAGATCCGACCCCCAATCCTCAGGCACAAGCCTCAAACACTTGGTTCAAGCCATGCCACTCAGTCCCCTGCCCCATCGCCCTCGCGCCTGGGAGGCGTGACCCCTAAGTGCAGGTAAGCCGCGTGGGTGGCGATGCGGCCTCGGGGGGTGCGCTGCAGGTAGCCTTGCTGGATGAGGTAGGGCTCTATCACGTCTTCGATGGTTTCGCGCTCTTCGCCAATACTGGCGGCGATGTTGTCCAGCCCGACAGGGCCGCCGTCAAAGCGGTGAATCACAGCTTCGAGCAGTTTGCGGTCCATCAAATCAAAACCTTTGGGGTCGACATCAAGCATGACCAAAGCACTGTTGGCGATATCAAGCGTGATTTTGCCTGCGCCTTTCACATCCGCATAATCACGCACCCGACGCAGCAGCCGGTTGGCAATGCGCGGCGTGCCGCGTGAGCGGCGGGCAATCTCGTAGCCACCGCGCTCGTCGGTGGGTACTTTGAGCAGGCCGGCACTGCGGCGCACGATCAGCGCTAATTCGTCGTCGGTGTAAAACTCCAACCGCGCCACGATGCCAAAACGGTCACGCAGCGGGTTGGTCAGCATGCCGGCACGGGTGGTGGCGCCCACCAGGGTGAAGGGTTGCAGGTCGAGCTTGATG
>JBEDKR010000025.1:0-11935 GCA_041172005.1 Pseudomonadota bacterium | reverse complement strand
ACGTTCGAGCAACTGCCTTTTTACCTGCAGCTGATGAAGCACTTGGCTGAGCGCGGCATTCCAGTGCCAGACCCGCAGGCTGCACCAGTTGCCCCCGTCACTGAGGTCAAGCCCCGAAAAAGCACTGCAGCAGCCAAGGCTGCCACACTCGTCAACGTGGACGTGCGGCCGGGCGCCATCTTGCACAGCCTCAAAGGCAAACCTGCTGCCGTGGTGAACAAACTGCGCGGCAGCAGCGAGTTGACCCCCCAGCCGGCGCACTGTGCAGCTGTCGGCGACATGCTGGCGCGCATGCATTTGGCCGGACGCGATTTCGACATGCAACAACCGAATTTGCGTGGTCTGCCTTGGTGGAACGAGACCGTGCCAGTGGTACTGCCGCACCTCACACCGGAGCAGCGCACGCTGATCTTGGGTGAGTTGGCTTTTCAAAATCATGTGGCGGCGTCTTCGGCATATCAGTCGCTGCCGCGCGGCCCGATTCACGCTGATTTGTTTCGCGACAACGTCATGTTTGACACCGACAGTCACGGCAGTGAAGACGGCCACAGCGACCAGCTCACCGGATTTTTCGATTTTTACTTTGCCGGTTGCGACACCTTTTTGTTTGACATCGCCGTGTGCCTGAACGACTGGTGCATTGACCTGGCCACGGGTGCAACCGATCTGGAACGCGCTGATGCTTTTGTCAACGCTTACCAAGCCGTCCGGCCACTGACAGCGCAAGAACGGCAGCTGCTGCCTGCCATGCTGCGCGCCGGGGCGCTGCGCTTTTGGACCTCCCGTTTGTGGGACTTTCACCTGCCGCGAGACGCCGCGGTGCTCAAGGCGCATGATCCAGAACACTTTGAACGCGTGCTGCGGCAGTGCCTGCTGCAACCCTACAGCCTACCCGCTTGAAGCCGACTTTGCCCATCCTTACCCGACACTGATCACATGAAACTCAACATTGTTCCTGCCCGCACCGGAGCCACCTGGGTCAAGCTGGGGATTCGGACTTTTTTCAAGCAACCGTTGGCGATGTCGGGCCTGTTCTTCATGTTCATGGCGCTGCTGTCGGTTGCCTCGCTGCTGCCTTTCGTCGGTAGCGCGCTGGCGCTGGCGCTGCTGCCGGCGGCCACGCTGGGCCTGATGGCGGCAACCAAAGAAGCCACTCGGGGCAAGTTCCCCATGCCGTCGATTTTGATCAGCGCTTTTCGGGCTGGCCACCAACGCAAACAAGCCATGATCGTGCTGGGTGCACTTTACGCAGTTGGCTTTTTAGGTCTGATGGGGGTGACGGCTCTGATCGACGGCGGGCAGTTTGCCAAGCTCTACTTAGTGGGCGGCAAGATCACCGAAGACATGGTTTTGCAAGAGGACTTTCAAACCGCCATGTGGACTGCGCTGCTGCTTTACATGCCGCTTTCACTGCTGTTTTGGCACGCCCCGGCGCTGGTCCACTGGCATGGCGTATCGCCCGTGAAAAGCTTGTTCTTCAGCTTCATGGCCTGCTATAAAAACTTTGGCGCACTGACGGTTTTCGGTTTGTTCTGGATCGGCCTGTTCATGGCGATGGGCCTGGTCGTCACGCTGATCGCCGCGCTGCTGGGCAACCCGGGCTTTGCGGCGATCGCCATGTTTCCAGCGGCCATGTTGATGGTGTCGATGTTCTTCACCTCGCTTTACTTCACCTTCGATGGCAGCTTTGTGGCGGACCCGGACTCTTCCGGAGAACCCGGGCACACCATCGACATCAACGCTTGAGCTGACCTCAATTGTTCACCACTTCAGGAGAAATACATGCGCGCTGACAGCATTTTGCAAACCATTGGCAACACCCCCCACGTTCGAATCAACCGCTTGTTTGGCCCGCAGGCGCAGGTCTGGATCAAGTCTGAGCGCAGCAACCCGGGTGGCTCGATCAAGGACCGCATTGCGCTGGCCATGGTCGAGGCTGCTGAAAAAAACGGACAGCTGAAACCCGGCGCCACGATCATCGAGCCGACCTCTGGCAACACCGGCGTTGGACTGGCCATGGTGGCTGCCGTCAAGGGCTACAAATTGATTTTGGTCATGCCCGACAGCATGTCGGTCGAGCGCCGCCGTTTGATGCTGGCTTACGGTGCCAGCTTTGACCTCACACCGCGTGAAAAAGGCATGAAGGGCGCCATCGCCCGCGCCCAAGAACTGGCCGCCGCCACGCCCAACGCTTGGGTGCCGCAACAGTTTGACAACCCGGCCAATATCGAGGTGCATGCACGCACCACAGCGCTTGAAATTTTGGCTGACTTTCCTGACGGGTTAGACGCCATCATCACCGGCGTTGGCACAGGCGGCCACCTGAGCGGCGTGGCGCAAGTGCTGAAAGCCAAATGGCCGCAGCTCAAGGTGTTTGCGGTGGAACCCACCCAAAGCCCGGTCATCAGCGGTGGTGCACCGGCGCCGCACCCGATCCAAGGCATTGGTGCCGGCTTTATCCCTAAAAACCTGCTGGTCGATTTGCTCGACGGCGTGATTCAGGTGGACGCTGAACCAGCCCGTGAAATGGCGCGCCGCAGTGCCCGCGAAGAAGGCATGCTGGTCGGCATCTCCAGTGGCGCAACCTTGGCGGCCATCGCCCAAAAACTGCCAGAGCTAGCAGCCGGCGCCAAAGTGCTGGGCTTTAACTACGACACCGGCGAGCGCTACTTTTCGGTCGAAGGCTTCCTGCCGACCGAGTGACATCGCCTTGCGCGTCCGCTCAGTTGACGATGGTCAGCTTGGCGACGCTCAGTGCCAGCCACTTCACGCCGTGACGCGTGAAGTTGATTTGGGCCCGGGCGTCGTCGCCCAAGCCTTCGAGCATCAACACCTTGCCTTCACCAAATTTGGCGTGAAAGACTTCAGTGCCGGCTTTGAGGCCGTGCGCCGGTGCTTCGCGCTGAGCCGGCACCGGCGGATTGGCAAAGCGTTCACCCGTACCACCTGTGCGCGAAGCATAGGCCTTGGCCGCCCAGTCACCACTGGAACCCGAACTGCTTGAACTGCCAGCGCTCTGCCAACCTCCGCCGCCAGTTCGGCCCGCACTGCCGAAACCAGAACCAAAGCCCTGATTTTTAGGCGTGATCCACTTCAGCGCGGCCTCAGGCAGTTCGTCAAAAAAGCGGCTTTTCAGGTGGTAACGGGTTTGCCCGTGCAACATGCGCGTTTGTGAATGACTCAAGTACAACCGTTGACGTGCCCGCGTGATGGCAACGTACATCAAGCGGCGTTCTTCTTCCACGCCGTCACGGTCACTCATGGCGTTTTCGTGCGGGAACAAACCCTCTTCAATGCCGGTGATGAAGACACAGTCGAACTCCAGCCCCTTGGAGGCATGCACCGTCATCAGCTGCACCGCGTCTTGCCCAGCTTGCGCCTGGTTATCCCCCGACTCCAACGCAGCGTGGGTCAAAAAAGCCACCAGCGGCGACAGCGTTTCGCCGGTTTCAGCGTCCGGCGCCGGGAACTCCAAAGGCTCGTCAAGCAACGCGGCGTTGACATCCAGCCCTTGGCTTGCGGGCGACTGGCCGACCGGGTAACCATGCTCGTCAATCGGCAAAGCCACAGCGTCGCGGCCGAAGCCTTCCATGCTGACAAAGGACTCAGCGGCGTTGATCAGTTCGCCCAAATTCTCCAGCCGGTCTTGGCCTTCTTTTTCAAGCCGGTAGTGTTCTTGCAGGCCGCTGTGTTGCAGCACCAGCTCAATGATTTCGCGCAGCGTGCAGCCGCTGGTCTGCTCGCGCAGCACATCGATCTTGGCAACAAAAGCGCCTAGGTTGGTACCCGCCTTGCCAGTCACGGCACTCACCGCGTCGTTCATGGAGCAACCCGACGCGCGGGCGATGTCTTGCAGTTGCTCGATGCTGCGCGCGCCAATGCCGCGCGGCGGGAAATTCACGATGCGCAAAAAGCTGGTGTCGTCGTTCGGGTTCTCCAGCAAACGCAAATAGGCCAGTGCGTGCTTGATCTCGGCCCGTTCAAAAAACCGCAGGCCGCCGTAAACACGGTAAGGAATACCAGCGTTGAACAACGCGGTTTCCATCACCCGACTTTGGGCATTGCTGCGGTACAGCAGTGCGATTTCTTTGCGCGCGGTGCCGTCACGCACCAGCTGTTTGACCTCGTCGACAAACCACTGCGCTTCGGCAAAGTCGCTGGTCGCCTCGTACACGCGCACCGGCTCGCCGGGGCCGGCTTCGGTGCGCAGGTTTTTGCCCAGGCGCTTGCTGTTGTGGCTGATGAGGTGGTTTGCCGAATCCAGAATATTGCCGAAGCTGCGGTAGTTGCGCTCCAGCTTGATTTGATGCTGGACATGAAATTCGCGCACGAAATCAGCCATGTTGCCAACGCGTGCGCCCCTAAAAGCGTAAATGCTTTGGTCGTCGTCACCCACCGCCACAACCGAACCGCCGGGCATGGCGTCTGCACCAGCAGGTGCATCGTCGCCCTGCCCGGCCAGCATTTTGATCCAAGCGTATTGCAGCTTGTTGGTGTCTTGAAACTCGTCAATCAAGATGTGGCGAAAACGTCGTTGGTAATGCTCGCGCACAGCCGGGTTGTCACGCAGCAACTCGTAACTGCGCAGCATCAGCTCACCAAAATCGACCACGCCTTCGCGCTGACATTGTTCTTCATACAGCGCGTAAATCTCGGCTTTTTTGCGACTTTCTTCGTCGCGCACTGGCACGTCTTTGGCACGCTGGCCGTCTTCCTTGCAGGCGGCAATGAACCAAGACAACTGCTTGGGCGGAAAGCGCTCGTCATCAATGTTGAATTGCTTGCACAGGCGCTTGATGGCCGAGAGTTGGTCTTGTGTGTCCAGAATTTGAAAGCTCTGCGGCAGATTCGCCATCTTGTAATGCGCCCGCAAAAAACGGTTGCACAGACCGTGAAAAGTACCAATCCACATGCCGCGCACATTCACCGGCAACATGTCCGACAGGCGGGCCATCATCTCTTTGGAGGCCTTGTTGGTGAAGGTGACCGCCAAAATACCGCCTGGCGAGACTTGACCGGTTTGCAGCAGCCAGGCGATGCGCGTGGTCAGCACCCGCGTCTTGCCGGAACCGGCACCGGCGAGGATGAGCGCATGGGTGTTTGGCAGCGTCACCGCAGCCAATTGCTCAGGGTTTAGATTTTGGAGAAGGGGGGAGCTGGAGGCGGTATCTGCGAACATCTGACCATTGTAGAAAGGCCGGCGGCCATTCGCCCACTCATATAGACCTTATATGTGGGACAACCCAGCGGCTTAGCAGCGACCGCTTTAGAATCGGTCACCGGGCCCAAGCAATTGCCGGATCAATCCAAGTGCCCATCAATGTGTACAACAAACTGATGGAGAGCTTGGATCATGGAAATTTTTGACTACGACAACATCTTGCTGCTACCGCGCAAATGCCGCGTTGAGAGCCGTTCGGAATGCGACGCCAGCGTGACGCTGGGCGGCCGCAGTTTTCGCCTCCCGGTGGTGCCCGCCAACATGAAAACCGTGGTGGACGAATCCATCTGCGCGTGGATGGCTGACCACGGCTACTTTTACGTCATGCACCGCTTTGACCTCGACAACCTCGAGTTCGTCAAACGCATGAAGGCACGCGGCAGTTACGCCTCGATCTCGTTGGGCGTCAAGCCGCCCGACTACGCCACTGTCGACCAGTTGGTCATCCTCGGCTTGGTGCCCGAGTACATCACCATCGACATCGCCCACGGCCATGCCGACAGCGTGAAAAACATGATCGCGTATCTGAAGGAAAAACTGCCGACGTCATTCGTGATTGCCGGCAACGTGGCCACACCTGAAGCCATCATTGACTTAGAGAATTGGGGCGCTGACGCCACCAAGGTTGGCATCGGCCCTGGCAAGGTTTGCATCACCAAAACCAAAACGGGCTTTGGCACGGGCGGCTGGCAGCTGTCGGCGCTGAAGTGGTGCGCCCGTGTGGCCACCAAACCGATCATTGCGGACGGCGGCATCCGCGAGCACGGCGACATTGCCAAGTCGATCCGCTTTGGCGCGACGATGGTGATGATCGGCTCGATGCTGGCCGGCCACGAAGAAAGCCCCGGCCAGACCGTCGTTGAAGACGGCAAGCGCTTCAAAGAGTACTACGGCAGCGCGTCCGACTTCAACAAGGGCGAGTACAAGCACGTTGAAGGCAAGCGCATCTTGGAACCCATCAAGGGCGCCTTGGCCGACACGCTGATCGAGATGGAACAAGACGTTCAAAGCTCCATCAGCTACTCCGGCGGCACCAAGCTGATGGACATCCGCAAGGTCAACTACGTGACGCTGGGCGGCGACAACGCGGGCGAGCATTTGCTGATGTGAGAGTTTAGTGACGCTCGGGTAAACCCGCTTGATGCCTTTGGATCCTATTTGTATTCTGTATACAGAGTACAAATATGGCATCCCAACTGATCAAAATTGAATCCACCCCCGACTTGGTCGACCAGGTCTACCGCAGCTTGCTGGACGCCATCAGCGGCGGCAGCTTGGCACCGGGCAGCCGCATCACGCAAGAAGAAGTCGCTGAGCAATTGGCTGTGTCTCGGCAGCCGGTGTTGCTGGCGCTGCGCTTGCTGAAAAAAGACGGTTTTGTATTAGACGCACCGGGACGTGGCCTGCTGGTGGCGCCGTTGGACGGCGTCTGGCTGGGTCAGGTTTATCAAATCCGCTGCGCGCTCGATGCTTTGGCTGCAAGACTCGCCGCCCAAGCCCACGCGTTGTTAGACCCCGCGCTGATTCACCAAGGCAGGCTGGCCACCCGCAGCCAAGACGTCAAAGCCATGATGGCCGCCGATGCCGCGTTTCACAACGCGATTTATGCAGCCTCCGGCAACCCGCTGATTGCCCAAAGCGCCCAGCTGCACTGGCAGCACATTCGCCGTGCCATGGGCGCCGTCTTGCAGCTCTCGAGCATGCGTGAATCCATCTGGGATGAACACGAAATCATTGCCCAAGCCATAGAAGCTGGCGATGCAGCGCGGGCCGAATCGCTGAGTCGCCAGCACGGTGAAGACGCCAGTCGGAACTTAGCGCGGCTGCTGGCCAGCGCACAACCGGCCGGAGTTTCTGCATCTACAAGCCAGGCACTTTCACCCCCCCCCTAAAAGACAAACACAAGGAGACAAAATGAAACTGACCCCTGAACAACTGGAACAATTTGACCGCGACGGCTACCTGTTTTTCCCCGGCTTGTTCACACCGGAAGAAACCCAGACCCTGAACGACGCCGTGCCCGAGCTCTACAGCCGGCAAGAGGACTACAACATCCGCGAAAAAGGCAAAGACGCCGTGCGCACCAACTTCGCCGCGCACATGTACAGCGAGCCCTTTGCCAAACTCGGACGCCATCCGCGCATGATCGAACCGGTGCAAGACTTGCTCGGTGAAGAGCTCTACATGCACCAGTTCAAGATCAACGGCAAGATGGCATTTGAGGGCGATGTCTGGCAATGGCACCAAGACTACGGCACGTGGCTGAACGACGATCTGATGCCGACCGAACGTGCCATGAACGTGGCGATTTTTCTGGACGATGTGACCGAACACAACGGCCCACTGATGTTCATTCCGGGCAGCCATAAAAAAGGCGTGGTCGATGCCAAGCATGACCTGACCACCACCAGCTACCCGCTGTGGACAGTCGACAACGACTTGATCCGCCAACTGGTGCAGCGTGCAGGCGGCAAAGAAGGCGGAATTGTCAGTCCCAAAGGACCAGCGGGCTCGATGATTTTGTTTCACTCATGCCTGGTGCACGCCTCGGGCAGCAACCTGTCACCGCACAACCGCGTCAGCGTCTACCTCAGCCTGTGCGCAGTCAGCAACCACATTCGCCGCCACAAGCGTCCTGAATACATTGCACACCGCGACTTCACACCCATCAGCTGCTTGCCTGACGACTGCTTGGTCAACAGCTACCCGGTCGACCTGCCGTGGAAAGACGGCGTCCCCGCCAGCGCCTTGCAAACCTCGATGGACAGCATCGAACCCGTACGCAAAGCCGCCTGAACCCCATCACTCATTGTTGACCCATGAACCTTTACACCAAACTCCAACAACGCGCAGCAGACAACAAACCGATCCGCATCGGCCTGATCGGTGCCGGCAAATTCGGCTCCATGTATTTGGCGCAAATTCCCAGAACGCCCGGCGTGCATCTGGTCGCCATTGCCGACTTGTCACCCGACACAGCGCGAGTCAACCTCGCGCGGGTCGGCTGGAAACCAGAGATGACTCAAGCCAAAACGGCGCAAGAAGCCATCAAAACCGGCGCGACTTGGATCACCGAAGACTGGCAAGCCGTGGTGTCCAATCCGCTGATCGACATCATTGTTGAATGCACCGGCAACCCGATCGCTGCTGTCGAGCATTGCCTGAAGGCCTTTGCGCACGGCAAACATGTGGTCAACGTGACAGTGGAAGCCGACGCTTTTTGCGGCCCGCTGCTGGCGCGCAAGGCAGCAGAAGCCGGTGTCGTTTATTCACTCGCCTTTGGTGACCAGCCGGCCTTGATTTGCGACTTGGTCGACTGGGCACGCACCTGCGGCTTTCCTGTGGTGGCGGCTGGGCGCGGCCACAAATGGCTACCACATTTTTCAGAATCAACGCCCGAAACCGTCTGGGACAACTACGGCTTGACACACGAACAAGCCGTGCGCGGCGGCCTGAATCCGAAAATGTTCAACAGCTTTCTGGATGGCTCCAAGCCGTCGATTGAATCCACCGCCGTGGCCAACGCCACCGGCTTGAGCGTGCCGAGCAATGGCCTGCTCTACCCGCCCGCCAGTGTCGAAGACATTCCCTTCGTCACCCGACCAATCAGCGAAGGCGGCGTGCTGGAGCGCAAGGGCATGGTCGAAGTCATTTCCTCGCTCGAAGCCAACGGTCGCAAAATTCCCTACGACATCCGCATGGGCGTCTGGGTCACGGTCGAAGCCGAGACCGACTACATCAAGAACTGCTTTGAAGAGTACAACGCGCACACCGACCCGAGCGGCCGTTATTTCACCTTGTATAAACGCTGGCATTTGATCGGCCTCGAAGTCGGCATGTCCGTCGCCAGCGTCGCACTGCGCGGCGAGCCGACGGGTGTTGCCACCTGCTGGAACGCCGACGTGGTGGCGACTGCCAAGCGCGATCTCAAGCCCGGCGACATGCTCGACGGTGAAGGCGGCTACACGGTCTGGGGCAAGCTGCTGCCGGCCGACACCTCGGTCAAAATGGGCGGCCTGCCGCTGGGTTTGGCGCACAACGTCAAGGTCGTTCGCGCCGTCAAGAAAGGCCAGAGCCTGAGCTGGGCCGACGTGGCGATGGACACCTCAACCTCAGCCTACAAAGTACGCAACGAGATGGAAAGTATGTTCGCGCCCGCCGTCACAAAAGCGGCCTGAAAAGCCCTTGCCGGCGTGTAAAAAGGCGACTCAACAGCGGGTCGTCTTTTCTATTTTTCAGCGGTCTTTTTGAGCAGCTGCAAAGCCAACGCGTGCAAGCGATGCTTGGGGTCTGCCAGCGCATCAACAATGCTGAAATGGTTCAGGCCGGGCAGTGCTTCGCTCACCGGCACAACCTTCTTGCCCCAAGCCGTCTGGATCAACTTGTTGTGGCGTAAAAATTCAGGACTCTCATCTGCACCGGCCACGCTGTAAAGCTGACAGTGGCGCGGAGCCGGCAACCAAGCAGGGCTGACCTGCAACACCTGCGCAGGCGTCAAACGTAAATCGTCTTTAACGAATGGCGCATGCATCATCGACTCCAGTTCAAACAGGCCTGAAATCGCCAAGGCATTTTTCACCAAATCAGCCGGCAAGTCGGCGGCCCACCGCGTCCACAGGCAGGCCAACAACATAGCCGCCAAGTGACCGCCGGCTGAATGGCCAACGACAGTGATGCGATTCGGGTCACCGCCAAATTCAGCCGCATGCCGGTAAGTCCAGGCCAACGCCCGGACCATCTGCAGCGTGATCTCGGGAATGCTGACCGCCGGGCACAGGTCGTAATTCGGCACGACAACGCAAGCACCTGCAGTGGTCAACGCAGACGCCAAAAACGAATGATCAGCTTTGTCGAGTGAGCGCCAATAACCACCATGAATGAAAACCAGCACCGGTGCGCCACCACGCATTGAGGCTTGGCTGCGGACGGCAGGAAACACGTCCAGCTTTTCACCCGCACTCTCGCCATAAGGCAAGTCAATGTCGCAGTCCAGATGTTGTCGCACCAGCCGCGAGCTTTCAGTCCACCGAGCGAAATAACGCGCATGGTCCGTCACCAGCGCACGGTTGTTGTACATGCGGTCTAACCAGACCGGGTCAAGCTGAGCGCGAGGTGTCAACATGGGGGGGGTTCCTTGGGCGTTACAAGTTGATATCTTGGCACATGCGTGTCATCCCATTTTTTCGTTCATTTTTTGCACAAGTGTTTTCCCTTGGACGAGGTTAAAAAACGGTGATGAAAGCCTTCGTTTGGTCATAATGAAAAGATCAAAAACAAGGGCGTTTGACAACGCCACACTAGGAGACAAAATGAGCGATGTGACATGGACCGGCGGCGTTGAACACTGGGTCTACAAGGGCGATATTCGACTCTTCATGTGGGAGAAAAAAGCCTCGCCCAAGGTACCGCATGCCGGCACCATCTTTTTTGTACATGGCTCGTCGATGGCATCCCAGCCGACCTTTGACCTGTATGTTCCAGGCCGCCCTTACTCGTCGGCCATGGACTGGTTCTCTGACCATGGCTTCGACACTTGGACGATGGATAACGAAGGCTACGGTCGCTCAGACAAACACCGCGACATCAATTTCGACATCAGCAATGGCGCTGATGACTTGGCCGTCGGCAGCCAATACATTCTGGACAAAACCGGCGCTACTTCCTTGCTGATGTATGGCATTTCATCGGGCGCGTTAAAGGCGGCACTCTTCACAGAGCGGCACCCGGAACGTGTTGCCAAACTGGCGCTGGACGCCTTTGTATGGACCGGCGAAGGCAGTCACACCCTGGAGCAACGCAAGAAAAAACTGCCTGAGTTTTTAGCGCAAAACCGTCGTCCTATCGACCGTGATTTCGTTCACAGTATTTTCAAGCGTGACCATCCGGACACCACCGACCCGGTGACCGTTAACGCTTTTGCCGACGCGATTTTGACGCTGGACGACTCCATGCCCACCGGCACTTATGTGGACATGTGTTCCAAGCTGCCGCTGCTAGACCCGAAAAAAATCACCGTGCCATCGATCATCTTGCGAGGCGAGTACGACGGTATTGCCGGCATGGATGACCTGATTGACTTCTACAAATTGCTGCCAAATATGAACAAGCAATTCAGCGTCATGCGCGGCATCTCACACGCCAGCTTCCAGCAGAAAAACTACATGATGGTCTATCACATCCTGAACAGTTTTTACACCATGCCAGAGCCGGCCTACAAGGGATGACACCATGAAAATTCTTGCCAAATCCCTTCTTCTGGCGGCGATGTGCGCAGCAGGCTTCACCAGCGTCCAAGCCCAGACCTACCCGAACAAACCCGTCCGGTTGGTCGTGCCGTTTGCTCCGGGTGGTTTCACCGATGTGGTGGCCCGGATTCTCGGTCAGCGTTTATCGATGGCGATGGGCCAACAGTTCGTGATCGAGAACAAGGCCGGTGCCGGCTCCATCATCGGCACGGACTTTGTCGCCAAGTCAGCACCTGACGGCTACACCTTGGTGATGGTCTCAACCACCCACGTGATCAGCCCGTGGATTTACAAAAACATCCCGTATGACCCGCTGAAAAGCTTCACGTCCGTCAGCAAACTTGTGGATTCGCCCTATGTGTTGCTGGTCAACCCCAAAGTTCCAGCCACCAATGTCAAAGAGTTCATCGCGTTGGCCAAGGCTGCGCCAAACACCATTCACTACGCGTCTTCAGGCAACGGCAGTTCG
>JBEDKR010000024.1:0-11974 GCA_041172005.1 Pseudomonadota bacterium | reverse complement strand
TCGGGTGCGGGCTTGTTTTTGTAGACGCGTCCAGCCATATCGAAGGTCGAACCGTGGCAAGGGCACAAAAAGCCACCTTGCCAGTCATCCGGCACCGACGGCTGAGCACCCGGCTGGAATTTATCCACCGGGGAGCAACCAAGGTGAGTACAAATACCAACCGCCACCATGACTTCAGGCTTGATCGAGCGATTGATGTTGCGGGCGTAAGCCGGCGTCAACTCGTCTGGCTTGCGCTCGGACTTTGGATCGGCGAGTTGATCGTCGACCTTGCTCAAAGCGGCCAATTGCTCAGGCGTGCGGCGGAAGATCCAAACCGGCTTACCGCGCCATTCGACCGTCAACTTTTCACCCGGTTTGATGGCAGAAATATCCACCTCAACCGCAGCGCCAGCAGCTTTGGCCCGCTCAGACGGCTGAAAAGTGCTGACAAAGGGCACGGCGACGGCCGCAACACCTGCGCCACCGACAGCGCACGTGGCAACAATCCAATTTCTTTTTTGATGATCTACTGCGGCACCGGGGGGTGCAACAACGCTTGATTTATCGCTCGCTTGGGTCATGAGATTCCTTCAAGAACTCGCTTGAAAAAGGCTTAATGTGGTCAACCCGGCATTGTAGCGGAGCGCCGAATAGGACTTTGCGACTGTTGAACAAATGCTTCAGCCTTGGCGCACTCAACATCACTGCGCCAAGCCACGCGCCATGCGAATAGCCGCCAGCAAACTGGCGCAATCGGCTTGGCCGGTGCCGGCAATGTCAAATGCCGTACCGTGGTCTGGGCTGGTGCGCAACAAGGGCAAACCCAGGGTGACGTTGACGCCCTGCTCAACGCCCATGTACTTCACGGGGATCAATCCCTGGTCGTGGTACATGGCCAACACCACATCAAACTCGCCGGCTTGCTCGCCTTTGGCGCGAGCCCGCATGAAGACGGTGTCGGGGGCGAATGGCCCACTGGCCTGAATGCCTGCAGCTCGTGCGGCCGTTATGGCCGGCGCAATGATCTCAATTTCTTCGCGGCCAAATAGGCCGCCTTCGCCCGCGTGCGGATTCAAGCCGGCCACACCGATCTTCGGCGCGCGGCCGAGCACTTGGCTCAGCGCTGTGTGGGTGATCTGCAGCGTTTCCAACACCGACTCAAAACGCACTGCTTCTATCGCCTCACGCAGCGACACATGGATGCTGACCAGCACGGTTTTGAGCTCGGGATTCGCCAACATCATGCGCACCGGCACTTGAGCGACTGGCTTGCCAAGAAAGGCCGCGGCTTGCGCTTGCAGCATTTCTGTATGCCCCGGAAAACGCGCGTATTCACCGCCAGCCGCTGCCAGCGCCTCTTTGTTGATAGGCGCCGTGATCATGCCGCGCGCCTGACGCGACAGGACAGCCTGCGCAGCAACAACGATGCACTCAGCCGCTGCCCGACCCGACTCAGCGTTGATCTGCCCGTAGGTTGGTGACGCCGTCAAAGCACAACCTTGCCAGACGCCGATGCAATGCGGCGGTATGCTCGCGCCATCGGCCAGACTGGCCAGTTCGCCGACTGCCTGTAGAGGCTTGTTGTGCCAAGCAGCTGCCAGCTGCGTGGCCCGGCGCATCACCGCCACATCACCCACCACAATGCAGCCGGCCATGTCTTCAGGCGCCTCCACAAAGGCTTTGGCGATGATTTCAGGGCCAATGCCAGCGGCATCGCCCATGGTGATCAGGAATGGAAGTGCTGGGGTCATGCTGCTCATGCTGTTGGGACGGTTCACGCCGGATTGTCGATGTCGATGAACCGGTGCAGCAAGCCTTGCTGCGCCGCCACATGCGCAGCCACGGCTGGCGCGCCGTAGCGCTCAGAGGCGTGGTGACCGCAGGCGATATAGGCCACACCCATCTCGCGGGCATAGTGGGCTTGCGGCTCAGAAATTTCACCGGTGATGAAAACATCCGCGCCGGCCTCTATCGCCGCTTCAAAATAGCCTTGGGCGCCGCCGCTGCACCAAGCGATTTGTCGAATCGCGGTAGTTGAACCTGCGGGCCGATCGACCAGCACCACCTGCCGCCCCAACA
The DNA here is from genome assembly GCA_041172005.1 of Pseudomonadota bacterium. Classification (GTDB taxonomy): domain Bacteria; phylum Pseudomonadota; class Gammaproteobacteria; order Burkholderiales; family Burkholderiaceae_C; genus Polaromonas. Next base: position 9,913 of record JBEDKR010000024.1, on the reverse strand, counting down.
CAGCTGAAACATGTCTGGCCAAACTGTCGGCGGATGCAAAAGCCTCGCCGGCTGAACGCCCTATGAACCCCAGCCCCGTCTCACCAAAGCGACCGACCTCGCCCTCATGGGGAAGCAGACCCAACAGACGCCCAAGCTGCGCGTTATTGCCCAGTTCTGGGTGCGCGTCGAGTGGCAGGTGATAGGCGAAAAGATTGATGTCATGCGCCAACAGCAAGGCCAGCCGCTGCTTCATCCAGCCCGTGACACAGCCGTCCTGACCACGCCAAAAAAGACCGTGGTGCACAAAAATCGCATCAGCTTGCCAGTCCACCGCAGCCTGAATCAGGGCCAAACTGGCTGTCACGCCAGAAACGATACGCCGCACCCTCGCCTTGCCTTCGACCTGTAAACCGTTAGGGCCGTAATCCTTGAAACGCGCGGGCTGCAGCAAGCTGTTGAAAGTTGCCAGCAACTCAGCTCTGGTGACGCCTTCGGACATGTCAGGGGGAACTGATGTCATGGCATTTCTCATGGTTTCACATCCTTTGATCTGCGCGTTAAGTGACGGCGCGATGCCCGAATTATCAGCGTGATCGTCATGCCAATGGCCTTTTTGCGGCCGTGCTGCAGATCACTCGGCTAATCGGTCAAAATCAAAGGTTAATGCGCCAGTTGAAGACTGATTCGCTGACTGCTTCTTCATATTTTCGATTACTGGTCACCACCATGCGCAGATCTTGGCTTTTGTTTTCGCAGCTTGTCACCATCATGTTGGCAGCTTATTTTGTGGTCGTGACCCTGAAGCCGCAATGGCTGGAGGGCAGCAGCCGCCTTGGCTCCGTGACCGTGATCGAAGCGCCCGCCGGCAGCACAGCCAAAATAGCCGGCGGTGCACCCGGCAGCTTTAGCGCAGCAGCCAAAGCCGCCTCTGGAGCGGTCGTCAGTATCAGTGCCAGCAAAGTCGCCACCCGCACACCGAACACCGAGGACCCTTGGTTCCGTTTCTTTTTTGGGGATCAAGTCCGCAATGAAACTCACATCGGGCTCGGCAGTGGCGTCATTGTCAGTCCCAGCGGCTACATCCTCACCAACAACCATGTGATCGAGGGCGCCGACGAAATTGAAGTCATTCTGATTGACTCCCGCAGAGCCAAAGCCAAAGTCATCGGTACAGACCCTGAAACCGACCTCGCCATCCTGAAGATCGAGCTCGACAAACTGCCAGTCATCGTGCTGGGCAGCTCCGACTCCCTTGAAATTGGCGATCAAGTGCTGGCCATAGGTAACCCCTTTGGCGTCGGGCAAACCGTCACCGGCGGCATCATCAGCGCGCTTGGACGGAGTCAGCTCGGCATCAATGTGTTTGAGAATTTCATCCAAACCGATGCGGCCATCAACCCGGGCAATTCAGGCGGCGCGCTGGTCGACACCCAAGGTCGCCTGCTGGGCATCAACACGGCGATTTATTCGCGTTCAGGAGGCTCCATGGGCATCGGCTTTGCCATTCCGGTGTCGACCGCCCGCCAAGTGTTGGAAAGTATCGTCAGGGATGGTCAAGTGACACGCGGCTGGATTGGTGTCGAACCCCAAGAGTTGAATGCTGAACTGGCACAGACCTTCAACATCTCGGCCAGAAGTGGCGTCATCATCACAGGTGTGTTGCAAAACGGTCCTGCTGCAGCAGCGGGCATCCGCCCGGGCGATGTCATTACCGCAGTAGCTGACAGGCCTGTGAGCAATGTCACCGAATTACTCAGCGCAGTGGCAGGCCTTAAACCTGGGGTGAGCGCTCCGCTGAAGGTTCAGCGCCGCGACACCAGCTTGAATGTGGCAGTGACTCCGAGCAAGCGCCAACGGCCAGCCTTACCGCGTCAATAGTTGAAGGTTTGAAGCGGTCATTCGGCAGCTTTTTCAGCGCCTTCTTCTGTGTCCGGCGCTTTGGTGTGCTTGACGAACATTTGGGCCGCCAGAATGCCGACCTCGTACAAAGCGCCGACCACGCCTAGCAACATCAACATCGAACCCGCATCAGGCGGTGTTACCAGAGCCGTACCAACCGCGGCGATCACCCAAAAGTAGCCGCGGTACTCGCGCAATTGAGCGACGGAGAGGATGCCCATGCGGACCAACAAAATGACCGCGATTGGCACTTCAAATGCCAGCCCGAAAGCCAAGAACATGCCGATGACAAAGTTGAGGTATTCCTCAATGTCAGGTGCAGCTGTGATTGATTTTGGGGCAAAGCTCTGGATAAAAGAGAACACCTGCCCAAAGACAAAGTAGTAGCAAAAAGCCACACCGATAAAGAACAGCAAGGTGCTCGACACCACCAGTGGCATGACTAGCTTTTTTTCATGCGAATAAAGCCCCGGCGCGACGAAAGCCCAAACTTGGTACAGCACCACCGGCAAGGCAATCATGAACGCGGACATGAACAAAATTTTGATCGGCACCACAAAAGGCGAGATCACATTGGTGGCGATCAGCGTGGCACCTTTGGGCAAGCTGGCAATCAGCGGCGCCGCCATGATGTCGTAAAGTGCGCCCGGGCCGGGAAACAGGGCCAGCGCAATCGCAGCAATACCAATCGCAATGACCGCTTTGATCATCCGGTCGCGCAACTCCATCAGGTGCTGGACAAAAGGTTGTTCGGTGCCTGCGAGTTCGTCAGGTTTGTCAGTTGGCGAATCGCTCATGGTCCGGTCACAAAAAAAGAAAAGCCTCGGCTAGACATGGGGAATGGCGCGCGATTTCGGCCGGTAGCGGGCCACCCTAGCCGCACCCGACAAGGCCTTGGTTCGCACGCCTGAGCGCGCCTTGTACCATTGTGGAGTGGCACCCTGCTTGAGTCGCCAGTTTTTACCAGGATTTTTATACTCGGGGAAACTGATCATGCCGGGGGCGTCGCTGGAATAGCTATTGTCGCCGGCCATGTTGGTGGTTTCTGCCCAAGTTTTTTCAAAGTCGCTGGCGCTGGTCTGAATCGAGTCTTCGACGTCGCGAGCAGCGCCCACGACGCTGTCCTTCATTTTCTTGAGTTCGTCCAGCTCCATAGAGCGATTGACTTCACTTTTGACATCGGCCACATAACGCTGCGCTTTGCCCAGCAAAGTGCCAATGGTGCGCGCCAGTCGCGGCAGCTTTTCAGGGCCGATGACGATCAGCGCGACCGCACCGATCAGCGCAATTTTAGAGATGCCGAGATCGATCACGTCAGTTCACGCGGGCGCAAAGCACCCACTCACCTTGAAAGCTCAATGAGAACCTGATCAGGGTTTTTGACGTGCTTGCACGTCAATCGTGTTTTTTTCGTCGACCGGTGCTGCTGTCGCAGCAGTGACCTGCGCGGGAGGCGTCGTAACAGCCGTTTCGTCAGCAGCTGGTTGGCCGCCTTCTTTCATGCCGTCTTTGAAGCCCTTGACCGCACCACCGAGGTCACCGCCCATATTGCGGAGCTTCTTGGTACCAAAGACCATGACCACGATCAGCAAGACGATCAACCAATGCCAAATGGAAAATCCACCCATGTTTCTGTCCTAACTTTTTATGCCACCCTCAAAGGGGTAGCGTGTACGAATGATGGTGATTCTAAGGTGCTTATCAGCCCCTTCAAAGTCTAACGCTACATTGACCTCATCAACCCCGCAGCCAAGGGCGCGGACCACCCATCACATGAATGTGCAAGTGATGCACTTCTTGACCGCCCTCTGCTCCGGTATTGGCGACGATACGGTAGCCGCCATCAGGGTACGGCCTGCAACCCTGCTCAAGCGCCAGCCTTGGCGCCAACACCATCATGCGGCCCAACAGCGTTTCGTGCTCAGGCCCGAGTTGAGCCATGGAGGCAATATGGGCTTTCGGAATGATGAGAAAGTGCACCGGCGCCCACGGGTTGATGTCGTGAAACGCCAGCAACTCGTTATCTTCAAAGACTTTACGGCTCGGAATCTTGCCAGCAGCAATTTTGCAAAAAAGGCAATTCTCAGCGGCGGCGGCCGTTACGTGGCTGTGCGGTCCCACGCTACTCATACAAGCACCACCGCTTGAGGCAGACGGTCGGCATTAAAACGCAGCCAGCCTTTGATACAGCGGTAAAGATACCAGAGCCAAACAAGAGCATAGGCCAGCATGCCTGGGAAGAGAAAAAATAACCACAGCGGCGACAGCAACACCAGCCAAACCAGCGTCCACCAAAACGTCGAAATCATGAAGTTGTGATGCGCGACGTACAAGGGTGTGACTTCATCTGCGCGCCGCAGGTAGTTGATGACCAGCGCGACAACAGCGAACACGCCGCCGCTGAACCAAGCCATCGTGTGCAAGCCGTAAAGAATTTGCATGACGAGTCGGTCACTCGACGTCTTTTCGGCGTTGTCGGAGAGTTCAGGAAAAGTCATAGTCGATGCGTTGGTGATTTGATGGCTGGCTTATTTTTCAGCATCGGCACGCAGCAGTGCTTTACGCAGAGCTTTTTCCTCAATGCCACTGGTGCCTTCGCGGCGCTCCAACTCGGCAATCACATCGGCCGGCGTTAAGTTGTAATGGGCTAAGGCGATCATGCTGTGAAACCACAGATCAGCGACTTCGCCGATCAACTTGCCTTGCAACTCTGGTGTGGCGCCGCCGTGGTCCAAGTCTTTGGCCGCCATCACGGTTTCCGTGGCTTCTTCACCGATTTTTTTCAGGAAGGCGTCAGGGCCTTGGTGCAGCAGGCGGGCGACATAACTTTGGCCGGGGTCGCCACCGTTGCGCTCCTTGCGGCTTTCAATCACTTGAGCCAAGCGCGCGAGGGAATCATTTGAAGTCTTGGTCATGAAAACGTGCGCTTTGCTTATTTGTAAATATGTTTTGGGTCTTTGAGCACCGGCTCTGCCGCGATCCATTGGCCGCCCTGGCTGCCCTCGTAGCGGTGATAAAAGCAGCTGTGGCGTCCGGTGTGGCAAGCGATCGAAGGACCCGTTTCTTGCCCGAGTTGCGTGATTTTCAGCAAAATCACGTCGTTGTCGCAGTCCAGCCGGATGTCGTGCACGGTCTGCACGTGGCCGGACTCCTCGCCCTTGCGCCAAAGCCGCGCGCGTGAGCGGCTGAAGTACACGGCCCGACCCGAGTTGGCCGTTTCCTGCAACGCCTCGCGGTTCATCCAGGCGAACATCAGCACGTCGCCGCTGGAGGCTTCTTGCGCAATCACGGGGATCAAGCCCCGCTCGTCCCATCGGACTTCATCTAACCAGTTCATACCGGGCATTGTCGGTGATTGGCCGGGTTCAAAGACGAACCGGGATGCCGCGCTCGGCCATGCGCTGCTTGGCCTGCTGCACGGTGTACTCACCGTAGTGAAAAATACTCGCGGCCAACACAGCGTCAGCACCGCCGATCTGGATGCCATCAGCCAGATGGTCGAGGTTGCCAACGCCGCCCGACGCGATGACGGGCACGCTCACGGCATCGCTGACTGCGCGGGTCAGCGCCAAATCAAAGCCGGCTTTGGTGCCGTCGCGGTCCATGCTGGTCAGCAGAATTTCGCCAGCCCCGCGACGCGCCATCTCACTGGCCCAAGCCACCGCGTCGAGGCCGGTGTTTTTACGGCCACCATGGCTGTAGACATCCCAACCCGCACCACGCGTCAAAGCTTCCTCATCAGAACGGCGCTTGGCATCAATGGCGACGACGATGCATTGCGCACCATAGCGCGCTGAGACTTCGTCAATGATCTGCGGATTGGCCAGCGCAGCCGAGTTGAAACTGGTCTTGTCAGCACCGGCGTTGAGCAGCCGCCGCACATCGTCCACCGTGCGCACACCGCCACCCACCGTCAGTGGAATGAAGACCTGCGAAGCTACGGCTTCGATGATATGCAAGATCAAATCGCGACCATCGCTGGTCGCAGTGATATCCAGAAAAGTCAGCTCGTCTGCGCCTTGGTCGTTGTAGCGCGCAGCAATTTCGACCGGGTCACCAGCGTCCCGCAACTCCAGGAAATTGACGCCTTTGACAACCCGACCGCCAGTGACGTCAAGACAAGGAATGATGCGTTTAGCGAGCATGGCGGCAAGTCACTAGCCGTTGAGCTCATCAGCACGTGTCTGCGCCAGCGCGAAATCAAGATCGCCACTGTAGATCGAGCGGCCACAAATCACGCCTTCGACACCCTCGCCCTCGACCTGGCACAAGGCATCAATATCGGCCATGTTGGAGAGTCCGCCCGAAGCGATGACTGGAATCCGCAAGGCTTGAGCCAGCTTGACGGTCGCCTCAATGTTGATGCCGCTGAGCATACCGTCACGGCCAATATCGGTGTAAATGATGGATTCAACGCCGTAATCTTCAAACTTCTTGGCGAGGTCAACGACTTCGTGGCCGGTGAGTTTGCTCCAGCCGTCGGTAGCAACTTTGCCGTCTTTGGCGTCCAGACCGACAATAATGTGGCCACCAAAAGCGGTGCAGGCGTCTTGCAAAAAACCAGGGTTTTTAACGGCGGCCGTGCCGATGATGACGTAGCGCAAGCCCGCGTCCAGATAGCGCTCAATGGTGTCGAGGTCTCGAATTCCGCCGCCGAGCTGCACGTCCACCTCGCTGCCGACTTCGAGCAGGATCTTGCGAATCGCCGCCTCGTTTTTGGGCTTGCCGGCAAAGGCGCCGTTCAGGTCGACCAAGTGCAGGCGACGCGCGCCCTTGTCAACCCAGCTGCGCGCCATGGCCGCAGGGTCTTCGCCGAAGGTGGTGGACTGGTCCATGTCGCCCTGTTTGAGGCGAACGCAGTGACCGTCTTTCAAGTCAATCGCGGGGATGAGTAGCATGTTGCTTTAAAAAATAAGCTGAAAAGGATGGAGGAATAAGGGCCGCCGGAGACAGTTCAAGAACAGATCAATGGCCGCTCAGGGATTCCACTGCAGGAAGTTGCGGTAAAGGGCTAGCCCCTGATCGGCGCTCTTTTCGGGGTGAAACTGCGTCGCAAAAATATTATCCCGCGCAACCGCCGCTGTGAAGCGTCCACCGTAGTCAGCTTCGCCTGCAGTGTTGCGCGCATCAGACGGCTTGGCGTAGAAACTGTGCACAAAGTAGAAATAAGCGCCGTCAGGAATGTCGGCCCAAAGCGCATGCCGTGGCTGGCTACCAGTCGCCATGGCTGAGCTGCCTTGGTAAACTTGGTTCCAGCCCATTTGCGGTACCTTGAAGCGGCTGCCGTCTGGCTGCAGTTTGCCGGCCAAGTCAAATTTAATGACTTCTCCACCTATCAGTCCCAGTCCGGGCGTGCCCACACCGGCAGGGCCTTCTTCGCTGCGGTCCAGCAGCATCTGCATGCCGACGCAGACGCCAAACAAAGGTTTGTGTGCAGCCGCATGCAGCACGGCTTGCCGCAGTCCCGACTCGTCCAACTCACGCATGCAGTCAGGCATGGCGCCTTGACCGGGCAAGACCACACGGTCAGCGTCCAACACGTCTTGGGCGCGAGAGGTGACGATCACCTCAAAACCCGCGCCTTGGGCCACATGCGATACCGCCTGCGATACCGATCGCAAATTACCCATGCCGTAGTCAACCACGGCCACTTTTTTCAGAACAGTCATGACGGCATCAGGCGGTTTACAAAGAACCCTTGGTGGAAGGAATCACACCGGCCATGCGCGGGTCTAGCTCCAGCGCCATGCGCAGGGCGCGGGCGAAGGCTTTGAACACCGTTTCGGCTTGGTGATGGGCATTTTCGCCGCGCAGATTGTCGATGTGCAAGGTGACGAAGGCGTGATTCGCAAAGCCTTGGAAAAACTCAAAGGCCAGTTGCGAGTCAAAAGTGCCGATCATGCCGCTGGTGAAGGGCACGTTCATCACCAAACCAGGACGACCAGAAAAGTCGATGACCACGCGGCTCAACGCTTCGTCCAACGGCACATAAGCGTGGCCGTAACGGCGCAGGCCTTTTTTGTCACCAACCGCCAGTGCCACCGCTTTACCCAAGGTGATGCCCACGTCTTCCACGGTGTGGTGGCCGTCGATGTGCAAGTCGCCATCGGCTTGGATGTCCAAGTCGATCAGCCCATGTCGAGCGATCTGGTCCAGCATGTGGTCAAAAAATCCGATGCCGGTGTTGAGATGTGACGTACCGCTGCCATCGAGATTCACCTTCGCGGTGATTTTGGTTTCAGCCGTGTTGCGCGTGACTTCAGCGGTGCGCGGAGCAAAAGTCGTGGTGGGAGTTGCGGTAAGGGTCATAGGGCTTTTTGAAGGGTGGCCAGCAGTTGCGTATTTTCATCGGCCGTGCCAACCGTCAGACGCAGACAGTTGCTCAGCAATGGGTGCATTTTAGAAATGTTTTTGACCAGCACGCCGCCGGCCTTCAGGCGCTCGAAAACCAGACCAGCTGCGTCAGCCTGTCCCGGCACACGAACAAGGATCATGTTGGCGTCGCTGTTCCAGACCGTCAGGCCCGGCATGGCGCGCAGCGCCTTGAGCAAACGCTCGCGTTGCTGCACCAGATCGACGGCCTGCGCGGCGAAGACTTCTTGGTGCTCTAGCGCGAACAATGCGCACTCGTAATTCAGCACGCTGATGTTGTAGGGCGGCCGCACTTTGTCGAACTCGGCGATCAGCGCTTTGGGCCCCATCATGTAGCCCAGACGCACGCCAGCCAAGCCAAACTTGCTGAGCGTGCGCATCAACAGCACATGGCCGTGGCGGCTGATGCGATCGATGTAACTTTTACTCGAAAACGGCTGATAAGCCTCGTCCATGACGACCAAACCACCTTGCTCGCCAACGGCTGTGATGATTTTCTCAATCACCGCGTCGTCCCACAAATTGGCCGTCGGGTTGTTCGGATAAGCCAAGTAGACGATGGACGGTTGGTGCTCGGCGATGGCCGCCAGCATGGCCGCTTCGTCGAGTTCAAAGTCTGCAGTGAGCGGCACACCGACGAAAGCCAGACCTTGCAACTGGGCGCTCATGGCGTACATCACGAAGCCAGGCACGGGCGCCAGCACGCAAGCGTCGGGCACATTGCAGGCCAGCGACAGCAGCGAGATCAATTCGTCCGAGCCATTGCCCAACATGATGTCAAAGCCTTCGGGCATGCCGGCGTAGTCGGCCAGCGCGCGGCGCAAGTCGTTGACACGGCCGTCCGGGTAGCGATTCAGCGCGAGCGCACCGAGACGCTGACCAAGTTCAGCCTGCAGGTGTGCTGGCAGCCGGTGTGGATTCTCCATGGCGTCGAGCTTGACCATGCCGACGGAGTCCTGAATGGCGTAAGCGTGCATGGACTGCACGTCTTGCCGGATGCGTTTTTTCAACTCGGGGCTGAGCTGGCCTGACGGGTTGACAGTATTGACGCTATTCACGTTATTCATGCAGCACCCCGCATAGTCGGCACGTCGTTCAAGCGCATCTCGGCGGCACGGGCATGGGCTTGCAGACCTTCACCGTAAGCCAGCTCGGCAGCCACCAGTCCCAACACTTGAGCACCGGCCTGACTGACCTCGATCAGGCTGGAACGTTTTTGAAAGTCATAAACCCCGAGCGGGCTCGAAAACCGCGCCGTGCCGCTGGTGGGCAAGACGTGGTTTGGGCCGACGCAGTAGTCGCCCAAACTTTCGCTGGTGTAGGCACCCAAAAAGATCGCGCCAGCATGCTTGAGCAAAGGCTCCCAGCGCTGCGGCTCACGGGTCGAGACTTCTAGGTGTTCCGGCGCAATGCGGTTGCTGATCTCGCAGGCTTCTTCCATGCTGCGGGTCTGAATCAAAGCGCCTCGGTCGTTCAGGGATTTGGCGATGATGGCGGCGCGCGGCATGCTCGGCAGCAAGCGGTCGATGGCGGCCTGCACCTCGTCGATGTAGGCGGCGTCCGGGCACAGCAAAATGCTTTGCGCCAACTCGTCATGCTCGGCTTGGCTGAAGAGATCCATGGCGACCCAATCGGCTGGCGTGCTGCCGTCAGCCAAGAC
>JBEDKR010000023.1:0-12031 GCA_041172005.1 Pseudomonadota bacterium | reverse complement strand
TGAAATGCGCTTGGTCGACGAAAGCGCCGAAGGCCGCGCTGCTGAAAGTGGCAGTGGTGCTGTGCCTTTTGGATCTGAGCGCTTTCCGGGCCGTGACGGCCGCGCGGTGATCGTCAAAAAGCAGGTTATCCTGACCGGTGAAAGCCTGACCGACGCCCAACCCGGTTTTGAATCGCAAACCCAGCAACCCAAAGTTGACCTGACGGTGGACGCCAAGGGTGGCCGCATCATGCGCGACACCAGCCGCGAAAACGTCAAGAAACGCATGGCCATCGTGCTGTTTGAAAAAGGCCGCGGCGAAGTGCTGACGGCACCGGTGATCCAAAGTGAACTCGGCAACCGCTTCCAAATTTCCGGTTCCATGAATGTCTCTGAAGCCAACGACTTGGCGCTGCTGCTGCGCGCTGGCTCGCTGGCCGCGCCGATGGACATCATCGAAGAACGAACCATCGGCCCCAGCTTGGGTGCTGAAAACATTTCCATGGGCTTTAGCAGCGTGATCTGGGGCTTCTTAGTGATCGTCGCTTTCATGGGCGCGTATTACATGTTGTTTGGCATGTTCTCTGGGCTCGCACTGGCCTTTAACCTGCTGCTGCTGATCGCCGTGCTGTCGATGCTGCAAGCCACCCTGACCTTGCCCGGCATGGCAGCCATGGCGCTGGCGCTGGGCATGGCGATTGACTCGAACGTGCTGATCAATGAGCGCGTGCGCGAGGAGTTGCGCGGCGGTGCCTCTCCGCAAGCGGCGATTCAAGTCGGCTACGACCGCGCTTGGGCGACGATTCTGGACTCGAACATCACCACGCTGATCGCTGGCTTGGCGTTACTGGCCTTTGGCTCTGGCCCGGTGCGCGGCTTTGCCGTGGTGCATTGCATCGGCATTCTGACCAGCATGTTCTCAGCCGTGTTCTTCTCTCGCGGTCTGGTGAACGCTTGGTATGGCCGGCAGAAAAAACTCAAAAGCATTTCAATCGGCACGATCTGGCGCGCTGCGCCTGACGCTGCGGCAGGCGACCAGCCCGCCCGCAAATCGCTGCCTTCGGCCCCTTGATACAGACACGACAGAAAAGAGCCCGCCATGGAGTTTTTCAAAATTCGCAAGGACATTCCGTTCATGCGGCATGCCCTGATTTTCAACGTCATCTCCTTTGCAACCTTTGTGTTGGCGGTGTTCTTCCTGTTTTCACGCGGGCTTCATTTGTCGGTGGAATTCACTGGCGGTACGGTGATGGAAGTTGCTTACACGCAAGCCGCCGATGTTGGCCAAGTGCGCAACACCGTGGCGGCACTGGGGTTTTCTGACGTGCAGGTGCAAACCTTTGGCACCGCCAGCGATGTGATGATTCGCCTGCCGGCGCAAGATGGCGTCAGCACAGCACAGCAAAGCGCCAGCGTGCTGGCAGCCTTGACCGCGCAAGACCCGGCGGTAGTGATGAAACGCAGTGAGTTTGTCGGCCCCCAAGTCGGCAGGGAACTGGCTGAAGACGGCCTGAAAGCCCTCGGCATGGTGATCGTCGGCATCATGATTTATCTGGCGATTCGCTTTGAATGGAAGTACGCCGTCGCGGCCATCATCGCCAACTTGCACGACGTCATCATCATCCTCGGCTTTTTTGCCTTCTTCCAGTGGGAGTTCTCGCTGGCGGTACTGGCCGCGGTGCTGGCGGTACTGGGCTATTCCGTGAATGAATCTGTGGTGATTTTTGACCGGATTCGCGAGAACTTCCGGCGCTTCCGGAAAATGCAGACCGAACAGATCATCGACAACGCGATCACCTCGACCATCAGCCGCACCATCATCACGCACGCCTCGACCCAGATGATGGTCTTGTCCATGTTGCTGTTTGGTGGCCCGACGCTGCATTACTTTGCACTGGCGTTGACCATCGGCATCTTGTTCGGTATTTACTCGTCGGTGTTTGTCGCTGCAGCCATCGCCATGTGGCTGGGCATCAAGCGCGAAGATCTGGTCAAGCCGGGCAGCGGCACCAAGAAAGACGAAGACCCGAACGATCCAAATGCTGGCGCAACAGTCTGAGACTTCGCGCTTCGCCCATTGAAAAAGCCGCACGAGTGCGGCTTTTTAGTTGTCACGGCGGACTGTCCGCCTGAGGGACTCAATGCGCGAGTCGATAGTCAGCGTCGTCGCAGAGTTCGTCAAGAACCAAGGCATCCGGCTCTTCACCGATGCTCCAGTAAACCATCAGCACAATGATTTTCAGGTCATCAAGGTCGAGGGGGAAACCCGGCGCAGCCATGGCCCGGTCCATGACGATTTCGCGCATGGTGGGTGGCAACACGCCGGCTGACTCCAGAAAACAAACAAAACCCAAGGCCTCCGAGCCGAGATGGTCTTGTTCGGCCACCGAGTAAACGCGCAGGCTGCTTGAAGACTGCGCCTGCATCAGCACAGGTCGCTCTTGCAATACACCGATGTCTTCATCGCTGAGGCCGCCAACTCGGGTGTTGTGGGCCGCGACGTGCAACCCGCCAAGCCAAGCCAGCGCAGCCTCTATCTCCTCCGGCTCGAAACCGGCCGCAGTCAATTTGCGACCCAATTGCCGGGGCTCCGGGCAAGCATCACCTTGCCAATAATTTTCGTAAACGTAGACCAAAACTTCAAACATATGCTGCCAATATAACGCAGTTAGTGGCGTCTTTGAAGCTCAGCGCCGCGGTCTGATTGCGTTCAGGCTCAGGCGCGGGCCATGCGCACAAACAAGCCCCCGGGCAGTCGCGCTACCTCCCCCTTGAGTTCGAGCTCCAGCAGCTGGGCTTGCAGCTGAGCTGTCGGCCAACCGGTGCGAGCCTGCAAGGAATCAAGCCCAGCGGCGTCAAAACCCAAGGCTTTGAGCATGGGATGTTCCGCCTTTTCTTCAGGTGTTTCTGTGGGAGTCATGCCTTCAACTGTAGATGCTTCAGCGGCGGCAAAGGACAGCGGCAACCGCAACTCTTCCAACACGTCTTGCGCCGACTCGACCAACTTGGCGCCTTGCTTGATCAACAGGTGACAACCGCGCGATTGCGGCGAGTGGATAGAGCCGGGAATGGCGAACACCTCTTTGCCCTGCTCTGCGGCGAGCCGCGCGGTGATGAGCGAGCCTGACTGCAAGGCTGCTTCAATCACCAGCGTACCGTGACTCAAGCCCGAAATGATGCGGTTTCGCCGCGGGAAATTGGCTGTCAGCGGCGGCGTGCCCAGCGGAAATTCGCTGACGATCAAGCCGCGCGCGGCAATCCGGTGCGCCAACCCAAAGTGCTTTTTTGGATAGACGCGATCCAACCCGGTGCCGACCACGGCAACCGTATGGCCGCCGCCCATCAGCGCACCGTCATGCGCCGCGCCGTCAACCCCCAGCGCCATGCCCGAGACCACGCACCAGCCAGAAGCGCCAAAGGTCTGCGCAAATTGACGCGCATTGACTTCGCCTTGCGGCGTTGGATTCCGGCTGCCCACGATCGCCAAGCAATTCAGCGTCTCCAAGCTCTCTTGTGTGTCGGCTTGGGGCAGCAAACTGCCGAGCATGAACAAGAGCAAAGGCGGGTCGGTGATGTTGAGCAGGGCGGCTGGGTAATGCGCCTCGCCCAAATTGACAACGCTGCGGTCGTCGCCGGCGGCCAACCAGTCCAGCGTGCTGGTGAGTTGCCCCTGGAGTTCTTCGGGCTCTGTCTGGACCGCCTGCACCAGACGCGCCGAACCGATAGCCAGTAGCGCGGCTTCGCTTTGCTCAAAAATCGCCTGCGCCGAACCAAAAGCCAGCAGCAACTTGCGGGCTGATTCGTTGCCGACGCCGGGGGTCAACAACAGCCGCAACCAAGCTTGCAGTTCGGCTTCGTCCATGGTTAGCATCAAAGGCGCTCCAATCTATAAGCATAAATAGTTATCTTATTGGAGATCAATGCGACATTCAACCCTCCTGCAACAGATTTCACAAACTGACCGAAAATAGAGTCTTGATGATCCGCATGCGTTAAGCGCCTGCGAGCCCCTTCTGTCTTTTATTTGCTGTGTTTTCCGATGACCCAACTGACCATTCTTCGTTACCCTGATTCGCGCCTGCACACTGTGGCCAAACCCGTGAAGGCGGTCGACGCCCGCCTCAAACTGCTGGTGAGCGACATGTTTGAAACCATGTACGAGGCGGCTGGAATTGGTCTGGCAGCGTCTCAGGTGGACGTGCACGAACGTTTGGTTGTGATTGACATCAGCGAAAAGCATGACGAACCACTTGTGCTGATCAACCCGGAGATCATCTGGGCCAGCGAAGAAACCCGCTTGGGTGAGGAAGGCTGCCTGTCAGTGCCTGGCATTTACGACGGCGTTGAGCGCTCTGTCGCCATCAAGGTGACTGCACTGGACTTGGATGGCAAACTGCAAACGCTGGCTGTCGAAGGCATGTTGGCCGTCTGCATTCAGCATGAACTGGACCACCTGATGGGTAAAGTCTTTGTGGAGTATTTGTCGCCGCTCAAGCGCAACCGCATCAAGACCAAACTGGTCAAGCAAAAGAAGGACGAGGAGCGCGACGGCGTACGCTGAAGCGCACGCCGTCGGCCAGTCCTAGACTTTTAGGTGGCAGGCTTGTCGCTCAATGCCTTGAGGTTGTCTTTAAGCTGCGGGCTCATTGGCAGGCTCAGGTTGGTGCCACGGGGTGGCACGGCTGTTTCAAACCACTTTGAATACAACTTGGCGAACTCACCGGACTTCATCATCCTGCTGATCGTGCCATCGACCAGCGCTTTGAATTCTGGGTCGTCTTTACGCAACATGCAGGCGTAAGGTTCGACCTGAAGTGAGTCGCCGACCACTTCCAGTGAGGCGGCGTTTCTGGAGTTGGCAATCAATCCAAACAACAAGATGTCGTCCATCGCGAAAGCCACCGCGCGGTCGCCCTCGACCAACAACAGAGAGTCGTCATGGTCTTTGCCGAGGATCACCTGCATGTCCAAGTTTTGGTCGGCGTTGTACTTGCGGATCACCTGTGCGTTGGTCGTGCCGGTCGTGCTGGCCACCGTTTTCTTGGCCAAGTCAGCGTAGTTTTTGATGTTCGACGACTTCTTGGTCAAGAGCCGTGTGCCCGTGTAAAACATGTTGATCGAAAAAGCGACATCTTTGCCACGTGCGGAATTATTGGTGGTTGAACCGCACTCGAGGTCATAGGTTCCATTGACCAGCAAAGGAATTCGGTTTTGCGAAGTGACGGCAATGCGCGCCACCTCCAAGTTAGGTTTGTTCAGCTTTTTGCGCACGTCTTCGACAATGGCTTCTGACAATTCGACAGAAAAACCCACGGCCTTGGTCGCGCCAACCAAGTAGCTGAAAGGAACCGAGGACTCACGGTAGGACACCGTGATCTTGTTGTTGTCAGCCACTTTTTTCAGGGTTTGGGCGCCTGCCGTGGTGGCCAGACCAGCGGCCAGCAAGGCGGCGGTCATGAGAGTCGATAGTTTCATGAAAATCCTTTGAATAAAAGTAAGAATCGAACAAGGGCTTGCCCCCTACCAGCATCAGAACTAAGCAAGTTGCGGACCCATTATGGTGCCCCAAACAGGTCCTTTCAAGCCACTCCGTAGAATGTCTGCATGCGCGTCATCTTTGCTGGAACCCCTGAATTCGCCCGAGTGGCCTTGGAAAAACTGCACACTGCCGGCTTTGAGATCGCGCTGGTGCTGACACAACCCGACCGGCCGGCCGGCCGCGGCATGAAGCTGCAAGCTTCTGCCGTCAAGCAATGGGCCGTCGCCCGGCAGATTCCGGTTGCCCAGCCACGCAGCCTGCGCCTTGACGGCAAATACCCTGAAGACGCTGCAGCCGCCCGCGCCGCTATTGAAGCGGCCGATGCCGATGTGATGGTGGTTGCCGCTTACGGTTTGATCTTGCCGCAATGGGTGCTCGACATGCCGCGGCTCGGTTGCCTGAACATTCATGGCTCTGTCTTACCGCGTTGGCGCGGCGCAGCCCCCATTCACCGCGCCATTGAAGCTGGTGACAGCGAGACCGGTGTGACCATCATGCAGATGGATGCCGGGCTCGACACCGGCGACATGCTGCTGCTGGAGACGCTGCCGATCGGCCCGCACGACAGCACCGACACGCTGCACGACCAGCTCGCCGAACTCGGCGGCCGGATGATTGTTCAAGCGCTTGAATTAGCGCAGACCGGTGGCCTGCAAGCCGTACCGCAGCCGTCAGAAGGCATCACCTACGCGCACAAAATCGACAAAAGTGAAGCCGCGCTTGACTGGACCCAACCCGTCGCCGCTCTGGAGCGCCGCATCCGTGCCTTCAACCCCTTTCCGGTGGCCTGCAGCGCGCTGCAGGGCGAGACCATCAAGTTTTGGCGCGCCGAAGTCCTTGCAGATGTGATGCCACCCTGCAGTGCCGCTGCGGGTGAGGTCTTGGCGGCCAGCGCTGAGGGCGTCGACATCGCTGCGTTCGGCGGCGTGTTGCGTGTCAGCCGGCTGCAAAAAGCCGGCGGAAAGCCGCTGGATGCAGCGGACTTTCTGCGCGGTTTTGAAATTCAACCGGGCCAGCATTTCAGCAGCGCACCGGCTTTGCCGCCGGCATGACAGCGCTTTACAAACACCCGGAATTTCGCCTGGGCGCACGCGACATGATGGCGGTCGCGCCCGGCATGGCGGCATGGGGTTTGATGACCGGCGTGGCCATGATCAAGTCGGGTTTGAGCTTGGTTGAAGTGTTGATGATGGGCTTGTTGGTGTTTGCCGGCAGCTCACAACTGGCCGCACTGCCGCTGATCATTGCTGGCGCACCGATGTGGGTGGTGTTGGCCACAGCCTTGTGTGTGAACCTGCGCTTCATGGTGTTCAGCGTGCACCTGCGGAGCTACGTGATGCACCAGAGTTTCTGGCGGCGTTTGGTCAGTGGTTATTTCACGACCGACCCGACTTACGTGCAGTTCACCAAACGCTTTCCGCACCCTGCCGATGATGCGGCGGGCAAGCGCGCCGAGGAAGCTTATCTGGCCGGCAACAGCGCACTGGGCTGGGTCAACTGGATTGTCGCCAGCTTGCTGGGTATGGCACTGGCCAACGCGATTCCCGTGAGTTGGGGCTTGGGTTTTGCGGGCATTCTGGCCTTGCTGGGCATCCTGAATTCGCTCGCCACCACCCGCCTGCGCGTGCTGGCCGCAGCTGTCGCCGGCAGTGTGGCGGTGGTCACGTACGCGTTGCCGCTCAAGCTCAACATCATCGTGGCCATTGTGCTGGCCGTGGCGGTTTGTCTGCTGCTTGAAAAGCCCTTTTTAGAGGCGCATGCCCGCAAGGCCAACATGCCGAAGAAACAGCCATGAACACAGCGACTGATCTTTGGACGGTGGTGACCATCGTCGGCATGGCGCTGCTGACCATCGTCACGCGTTGCTTCTTCTTTTTATCGAGCAACCCTTGGCCGATGCCCGCGTGGCTGCAGCGCGGCTTGCACTATGCCCCCATCGCCGCCTTGGCAGCCGTGATCGTGCCCGAGATGGTGACGACGCAAGGCCAGTTGATCACCACTTGGCAAGATGCTAGGTTGTTTGCCGTGGCGGCAGGTGTCGGCTGGTACTACTGGAAGCGCGGCATGCTGGGCACCATCATCGCCGGCATGGCCGTGTATTTGCCGTTGCACGTTGGCCTTGGCTGGTAGCCTTCCCTACAATTCACCACGGTCGGCGAAGTTGCTAAAGCACTAACGCCTCACACCTCAAGTTACTACAAAGCGAGCCCATGAATTTCATCCGTTTCTCTGATCTTTGCGCCACCGGCCAAGTGGCTGGCAAGCGTGTTTTTATCCGTGCCGACCTCAACGTGCCGCAAGACGACAGCGGCAGCATCACGGAAGACACACGCATTCGCGCTTCCATTCCTTGCCTGCAAATGGCGCTGGATGCCGGTGCCGCCGTGATGGTCACGTCCCATCTGGGCCGGCCCACCGAAGGTGAATTCAAAGCCGCCGATTCCTTGGCGCCAGTGGCCCAGCGTTTGAGTGAACTCATGCAGCGCGAAATCCCGCTGGTGTCTAACTGGGTAGATGGTGTTGACGTGAAACCCGGCCAGATCGTCATGCTGGAAAACTGCCGCTTGAACCGCGGCGAGAAAAAAAATGACGAGGTTTTGGCCCGCAAAATGGCAGCGCTGTGCGACATTTTTGTTCACGATGCTTTTGGCACGGCACACCGCGCCGAAGCCTCGACCTACGGCATCGCGCAATACGCCAAAGTTGCTTCTGCAGGCCCACTGCTGGCCGCTGAAATGGACGCGATTGCCAAGGCGCTGTCAGACCCGCGCCGGCCGCTGGTGGCCATCGTGGCGGGCAGCAAAGTGTCGACCAAGCTGACCATTTTGAAAGCCCTTGCCAACAACGTCGACCAACTGATTGTGGGCGGCGGCATTGCCAACACCTTCATGCTCGCGGCTGGTCTGAAAATTGGCAAAAGCCTGGCCGAGGCCGACCTGCTGGATGACGCCAAAGCCGTCATCGTCGCCATGAAAGCACGCGGCGCCGAAGTGCCGATTCCGACCGACGTGGTCACCGCCAAGAGCTTTGCCGCTGATGCACCGGCCACCATCAAAGCCGCCACCGATGTCGCCGACGACGACCTGATTTTGGACATCGGCCCAGACACCACCGCACGCCTAGCCGCGCAACTCAAAGCCGCCGGCACCATTGTCTGGAACGGCCCGGTGGGCGTGTTCGAGTTCGAGGCTTTTTCCCATGGCACCGAAGGCATTGCACGCGCGGTGGCAGACAGCAGCGGTTTCTCGATTGCCGGCGGTGGCGACACCTTGGCCGCGATTGCCAAGTACGGCATCGAGAAACAGGTCGACTACATCTCCACCGGCGGCGGCGCTTTTCTGGAAGTGCTGGAAGGCAAGACCCTGCCAGCGTTTGAGATTTTGGAAAAGCGCGCTGCGGCTTGAATACCGCTCAGGTGCGGGTGGGCCGAGCGCGCTGCTAGGGTCAGCCCGCTGGCAGCGCTGAAGTCCCCGCCGCCCGACCCGAAAAATCAGTCCAATCATTGCGCTTGAAGTCGTACAGCTTGCACTGGCGTGCAGTCTGAAAATACCAGCGCCATGAGAACGGCTGGACGATGATGCGTTCGGGCAGCATGTGTTCGAGTTTAGACTGCGCGTCCTTGAGCCGGTACAGCGGAATACTCATGTCCACGTGGTGTGCCGTGTGTTCCATGATGTGGTGCAACATCGCGCCGATGCCGAACCGAAAGGTCAGGTGCACGGTGGTCGACACAAAGGGCTGCGAGCGCGTCCAAGCGGCTTTTTCTTCATGCCAACGCACTTGCGTGTGCGTGTGGTGCACGTAGACCACAAAGCCGATCATGGCGTTCCAGAACAAAAATGGCAGCAGCCAACCGGCCAACAACACTGGCAAGATCGGTTGCGCTGTGGCATTTGCCGCAGCAGCGAGCACAGCCGCCCAAGCCAGCGCGAAAGCCGACACCAACAAACAATCCTTCATGAAAATTGGCCGGCGCGTTGGCATCGCTTGGTGATTCGGAAAGAACATGCGCTTCCACCAAATCTCGGTCATGTAGTACAGGCCCGGCGCCCAACCGCTGCGGTAGACACGCTCTTTGAATCGTGCGAAGGGCGTGAGGTCGGCATACTCTTCCGGCGTCAGCGGTGCCCAGACGAAATCCACACCCTTCAAATTGGTATAACCGTGGTGAATCACGTTGTGCCCGATGTCCCACAAACTGTAGGGTGTGAGAGACGGTAAAAATGCCAAGCGGCCTAGCCATTTGTTGAGTTTGCGGTGCGGCGTCAGGCTTTGATGGCAAGCGTCATGGCCGATGACAAACAGACGGCCCGTGACAAAACCAGCCGCCAGCCCGGACAGCAATTTGGCCCAACCAGCCGCCAACCAGACCGTGCCGGCCAGCGCCGTGACCAGCAAAGCGTAGTCAAACGCCAGCAGCACCAGCGCCCACAGCGTGGTGCGCGTTGACAGCGGGATCAACCACGTACGCAGTGTTTTACGGTGCGGCAACGGTTCGTGCGCCGGGATCGGTGTGTTGGGCTTGTCGGCCTCGGAAAACTCCGACACCAAGTGCGAAAGGGGCAATGCGGTCATAAACGTGTATTAATAAGTTGTCATCACATCCTAAGTCGGGCTAACTGCCGAGGTTCTGATGCAGATCAAGAAGCCGGCGAATGCGCTGTATCTGCGTGGTAACTTCTTCGTGTGAGAATGCAAACAAAACTACACGGAGACAAACTCATGCTCAGCCGCGCCACCAAAATAGTCGTCACCCTCGGCCCCGCTTCAAGCGACCCAGCGATGCTTGAAAAAATGATTGCAGCGGGGGTCAACGTGGTCCGCATGAACTTCAGCCACGGCAAGGCCGAAGACCACATCAGAACAGCCGCGCTGGTGCGTGAAGCGGCACAGCGTGTCGGTCGCGAGGTCGCCATCATGGCCGACCTGCAAGGCCCGAAAATTCGCGTTGGCAAGTTCGCCGAAGGCAAGGTGCTGCTGGTCACTGGTGAAAAATTCGTACTCGATGCTTCGCGCACGGAACCCGGTGACATCAAGGGTGTCGGCCTTGACTACAAAGAATTGCCGCGCGACCTGAAAGCCGGCGACGTGCTGCTGCTGAATGACGGCTTGATCGTGCTGACCGTGGACGTGGTGCGCGGTGAAGAAATTCACACACGGGTCAAGGTCGGCGGTGAGCTGTCTAACAACAAGGGCATCAACAAACAAGGCGGCGGGCTGACCGCACCGGCGCTGACCAGCAAGGACATGGACGACATCAAGACGGCCATGAGTTTTCAAGCTGACTATGTGGCGGTGAGCTTTCCAAAAAACGCCACCGACATGGAAATGGCGCGCCAACTGTGCAACGTGGCGGCCGCGCCTTACAAGCACAAACCGGGGTTGATCGCCAAGATCGAGCGCGCTGAAGCGATTCCGAATCTTGACGAAATTTTGCGTGTCAGCGACGGCATCATGGTGGCCCGCGGTGACTTGGCGATTGAAGTCGGCAATGCCGTTGTGCCGGCCTTGCAAAAACGCATGATCAAGATGGCCCGCGCCGCTGACAAATTGGTCATCACAGCCACGCAGATGATGGAAAGCATGATCCTGAATCCGGTGCCAACACGTGCCGAGGTCAGCGATGTGGCCAACGCCGTGCTGGACGGCACTGACGCGGTGATGCTGAGCGCCGAAACCGCCGTCGGTCGCTATCCGCTGGAGACGGTTGAGGAGATGGCGAAGATCTGCGTGGAGGCTGAAAAAGCCGAGTATCGCGAGCTGGAGGCCGACTTCACCGGCAAGACTTTTGGCCGCATTGATCAATCGATTGCGATGGGTGCGCTGTTCACGGCGCATCACTTGGGCGCCAAAGCGATCGTCGCATTGACCGACAGCGGTTCAACGCCGCTGTGGATGAGCCGCCACGATATTCGCGTACCGATCTACGCGCTGACGCCACGTTTGGCAACGCAGCGCAAGATGGCGCTTTACCGGAATGTGCGGCCGCTGTTGATGGACACCATCGTTGACCGCGACTCTGCGCTGGAACAGGCTGAGGCTCATTTGCTGCGTCGTCATATTGTGGAGAGCGGTGACGTGTACGCGATCACTTGTGGCGAGCCGATGGGTGCGCCGGGTGGCACGAACATGCTGAAGATTTGTCGGGTGGCTTGAGGCTGGTCGGATTCGGGTGCTGTGGCGGGCTTCGTTTGGCGCTGGCGGGTGAGTTGGACGGGCCGGCGTCCTCATACTGGGGTACCAGAAATCGGCCACCCGCCCGCCCAACTCGCCCTTGATCGAATCGTTTTTAGCACGCGGTGCATTCCACACTTCAGGCACACCACGGTTGCGTGGATGAGGCGCTGCGGTGGCTGCCGATTTCTGGTACCCCAGTATGAGGCGGCCGCCGTAGCGCCTCAGCGACGCCAGAGCAGAACAATGTCGCCACCAAACAACCCACGATGGCAAAGCTCATAAATGGCTGAGCATGAACAACCGATGAGCCGCCGGTTAAAATGGCAAGTTACCGCT
>JBEDKR010000022.1:0-12146 GCA_041172005.1 Pseudomonadota bacterium | reverse complement strand
CGCAAACACCACCACGGGCAAGCTCCACTGCAACCAAGCGTAAGCGCGGGTGAGCGAGCGTTGGGCGTCCGAGGCAAGAGTGACGGCTTCGGTGGTCACCGTGCTCAGGCGTCCCGCGCCGACACACAGCTTGGGCAAGTACTGCGCCACGCTGACGGCAAAACCGACGGCAAATGCCGACGCCAAAGAGCGCTTGAGCAAAGGCCATTTGATGTGCCCTAAAAAATGCCAGCGGGTCGAAACCTTGGTAGGCGGCACTCAGTGACAGCACAACATAGGCATCACCATCAGCAAGCGGGCCCACGCAACGCCAAGCCATTACCCATCGACGCCGGTCTGCAGATTGACGGCGTGCAGTCCCACCACCCCCAATACACTGGGCATCAACATTGACAAAAAAAGCAAGGGCCGAAGTTTTTGCTCCCAAGCGCGCGGCGCCAATTCAAGCCAAGCGACGCTCCAAAGCAAAGCCAGTGTGGCGGCTGGGGCAGGGCGGTGGCGTCTGCAAAAAAGGTCAGCTGGGCCATGCCCCACGGATATTCAAAGCCTTCCGTGGGTAAAGAGAAATCAACCAGCGTGGTGGGCTTGTTGACTGTGTCCACCCGCCTGAAGTTCGGTAGGTTGCCTGTAAAGGGGCCAAACAGCAGACCTTCACGTTTCAATGTGGCGAAGATGTCGCCGTTGATCCAGGCCAAGTCAACGCTGCCATTGCTGTCTCGTCCGGTTGATTTTTCCACGCGAATCCGTTTCACCACATCGACCGCGTCGCTGATCTTCACGTGCTGAAGTTTGACGCCGTGCTGGCGCTGCAGCTCACGCGCTGCCCATTGCAGGCAGGCGTTGATGTGTTCGCTGCCGGCCCACGCATTGAAGTACAAGGATTGACCGCGGTCGGCTTTTTCAATGGCTTCCCACGTGGCTCTATCCGCTGTATCGGTGACTGCTTTGGTGAGGCTAACGCCTGCGGGCAGCAGGCCTGAACCGGCGACACAGTGCCGCCAGTGCTTGTCGACGGGATATCAAGGCTGGGGTTCAAGGCTGGGGTTGCGGTTGAATCTCGTTGAGGAAGCATCAGGTCGGTGTTGACAAAGTGTGCAGAAGCCTTGATTTTGTCAACTGCTTTGTGCCGCTTTGCTTATTTGTCTTTTTGGCAGCCAAAGTTACACCCATGGACTGTGCCCTAGGTTGTGGATAAGCCGCTGAACAAGTCCAATATGTGGCGCTGGCCTTGGCTTTGCAGACCCTGCTTATCTATTAAGCAGCAGGGCGTGTTTCAGTCTCAGCGCTGGTGTTCTGCTGAGACGGCCCGTGTCTCGCCGGTTTCGGTCAAGGTGCGATTGGCCTGCAGGGATGCATAGGTCCAGAAAATTTTCATCGGCTCTGTGTTCGACAGGTTGCGAAATCGGTGCGACAGGTTGGCTGGAATCCAGGTAGTGTCGTGCGGTTTCAAGGTCATGGCTTCTTGGCCATCCATGTCGAGCATGGCGTGGCCTTCCAACATCATCACGCTTTCTTCGCAGTTGTGGCTGTGAAATGGAATGGCCACACCGGGTCCAAATTCAGTGATGCCGTTGATGAAGCCTGTGGCGCCTAGCGCCGGTGTCACCAGCGGCGTGGTGCGGGCACCGCCGCCGCGGTCATAACTCTTGAGTTCGTTGGGGCGCAGCACCGTCGGGCGCAAAGCAGTTGAGTTGGTCATGTTGATTTCTTGTATTGAAAAGTTGCTATCGGGTCAGTCGGACTTGATGTTGTTGTCTTGAATCAATTTGCGATACATCTCAAACTGCGCCTTGGTTGCGATCCCGAGTTCTTGCGCTGAGGAGCCGCGCAAGGTGACGCCGAGGGCGATCAATTTGTCGCGTGTGGCGGGGTCTGCCAAGGCTTTGCGCATGTCGCTGTTCAGGCGTTCAACAATTTCTTTCGGTGTGCCAGTGGGTACGACCATCGCAAACCAAGAGTTGAAAAAGAAGTTCTTCAGGCCGGACTCGTCGACGGTTGGCACGTTTGGGTACTGGGCTAGGCGCTTTTCGGTGCTAACGGCTAACAATCGAACCCGGTTGCCTTGGATCAATGAAGTGACAGTGCCCAGTCCTTGCAGTGTGACATCGACCTCGCCAGCAGCCGCAGCGACCGCCGCCGGCGTGGCACCTTTATAAGGAATGTGCGTGATTTTGATGTCAGCGCGAGAAGCGAAAAGAGCCATCGCCAGATGCTGCGGACTGCCGTTGCCGCCAGAACTGTAGTTCAGTTTGCCAGGCGAGGCCTTGGCGGCAGCGATGAAATCAGCGACGGTTTTGTAGGGCGAGTCGGCTTTCACCACCATCCCCCATTCAACGGTGGCAGCCAGTGCGAGTGGATCAAAGTCGGTCAATGCGTTCCAAGGCATACGGGCATAAATATGCGGCACCATGGTCAAAATACTGTCGTTGAAACCGCCGATGGTGTAGCCGTCTGGGGCTGCTTTGGCGACACGATCAGCACCGATCAAACCTGAAGAGCCGGTGATGTTTTCAATCACGATGTTTTGGCCCAAACTCTCCGACATTTTTTGCGTCAGCACGCGTGCTGCGTTGTCGACAGCGCTGCCGGCGGCCAGTGGAATGATCATCTTGATCGGTTTGTTCGGGTATGTCCCCTGTGCTTGTGCGCTGATCGCAAAAGCGATCATGGCTGTTCCTGCCAGCAGGCGGTGGGTGAAATTTTTCATGGGTTTGTCTCCGGTTTGTAATTTTTTTGGATCTGTATTACCTCGGCTCGCCTTGGCTTAGCTCTGGTTCGTGACCAGTGGCGCAATCTTCAACTCTGCTGCCAGTGCGACCAAGTCATCCAGCATGGGGGCTGACAAAGGGATGCCTTGGGTGCTGTATTTTTGGCGGCGCAGATGGCTTTGCTCGCCCGGTAGCCAAATGCGCTCAACGTTCGGCAAGCGTTCGCTGGTTCGCAGGTCGCGCACCAAATGGTCTATCGATGCCTTGAAGACTGCCGGGTCTCCAAAGGCTTGCAAGTCGATCACCAGCACTGATTGACCGGTATTGGTCGGTGTGACGTGGTCATGGTTGAAGTCCACCACATCGCGGCCCATCGCCGCACCGTTCAGCGTGCCAGCCAAGAGCCCGACGATGAGTGCCAGTCCGTAACCTTTGTGGCCGCCAATGGGCAACAAAAAACCTTCTTCGGCGCGCTTTGGATCTAGCAGGGGCTGCCCTTGGCGGTCAATCATCCAACCCTCTGGCATTTGCTCGCCTCGCTTGGCTTTGGCCTTGACCTTGCCATAGGCCGCCACGGTCGTGGCCATGTCAAGCACCACGGCAGGTTCGCTGCCGGCGGGGATGCCGACCGCAATTGGGTTGGTGGACAGCAGCATATCCATGCCGCCCCAAGGTGGCAGATGATTGGCGTTGCCGACTGCGAAGTACAGCGCAAGCATGTTGTGTTCAATCGGCTTGCGAACATACAGTGACGCTGGCCCGGCGTGGTTACTGGCGCGGGCACCGACCCAGGCCACACCTGCCTTACGGGCTTTATCAATCGCGATGTCGACCGCATGCGACATCACCAAGTGGCCCATGCCGTTGTCGCCGTCGACCACCGCCATGGCGGCGCGTTCGGTCACGACGCGGATATTCGGTCGGGTGTTGATGCCGCCCGCCAAAATACGTTTGACATATTGCGGCAGCCGAATCACACCATGGCCGTCTGAGCCCTGCAAGTCGGCGTCGGCCATGAGTCCAGCGACTTTGGCCGCGTCTTGATCTGGCAGGCCAGCGCTGATCAGAGCGCTGCCTATGAAGGTGCTGAGTTGGTCTGCACTGACCAAGATGGGTGCGTTGTTTGTTGTCATCGGACTTTTCGTGGGTTCAAAACTCCTTCGTTACAAAGAAGCTTAGATCATTCTAAAAAGCCGTTGAACTGGCGTCCAATGCTGAATTCGATGGCGGCTATATCACTTTGATATTGCACTCACCATGGATGGACGGGCTTAACGCCCGGGTATCAGAATGGCGCGTCTGCAGCAGTCCCGGCCAGCGATACGTAGGCGGAAGAAGCAGATGCTTCAGGAGTCGCAGATGGCGCAACTGCCTTGGCTGGTGCTTGTTCTGTGTCGATCTCTGCATTGCCTGATGCGGCACCGACTTCACCACCCAAAGCTTCAAGCAGATCCGGCAGCATGGCGCTGAGTTCGCCGGTCAAAATGGCGGCGTCGGTGTCAAAGCCGTCGTCGTCTTTGCCGCCTTCTTGCACGCCGTCTAGCACGACGTCGAGCAGTTTGAGCTTTTTCACTTGTGCGGTTTCTGTCAGCACAAAAGAGATGCGGTCGTTCCAAGTCAGGGCCAGTTGCGTGGGCACTTTACCCGCCGCAATGTGTTCTGCGACTTCGTCAATTTCCAGTGTGTGGCGTGAGTAGCGCACCGTTGATTTCTGGTCATCTGGTGTTTTCAGTTCGCAGTCGCGGTCCACCGTGAAGCCGACGGGCGCCTCACGGCTGGACAACCAGTGCGACATCGACGCAGCTGCCGACATAGTGGTCAAAACGGGCTTGACGCCAAGGCCAGGGAGTGAACCCGGCACTTCGCTCAAGGCTTCGATCAAAAAGGTGACGACCTTGTCAGCGCCCGACAGGCTGCCGGTGTCGACAACCAAGAAATGGTTGACCGGGTCGAGCCAAAGCAAGGTGGTCGAGCGTTTGGTGAAAGCGCGCGGCAGCAGGTCAAAAACGACTTGCTCTTTGAATTCTTTTTTGATTTTTGAACCAACGCGTTCTTGCCCGGTTTCTTGTTTGTATTTTTCAATCAGCTCGTCAACGGCGGCCTTCACGGCTGACGCCGGCAGTGGGCGTCGCTCGGTACAGAGTTTCAGGATGATCTGCCCGCCGATGCTTTCCAACATGGAGATGCTCTTGTTGCCGCGCGGTGCGACCCAGCCATTGGATTCAGGCTGGGTCGGGCCGCAAGGCTCAAAGCGGGTGGCTTGCAGGGCTTCTTCAAAAGCATCCAGTGGGGGCATGACAAAGTCTGTGGCGATACGGAAAAAGGAAGCGGTTTTGAACATGCAATACGGTCGATGACTGTCGTTAGAAGTTGAAATAAGGATGAAGAAAGGCGTTATGCGACGTCAATCACGTGGGTGCCAAAACGGCCTTGGCGTCGGTCGTCAAAGTACCGTTCCAGCGTTTCCTTGACAGTGCGAAAAGCGATCTCGTCCCAAGGGATTTCAGATTCCGTGAAGAGCCGGGCTTCGATGGTTTCGTGGCCCGGATTGAAGATCGGGCTGAGCAGGCGGGCACGGTAATAAAAATGCACCTGGCTGACCCGCACCACGTTCATCACGGTGAACAGCTCTTGCATTTCGTACTCGGCGCCGGCTTCTTCGTCGGTTTCGCGGGCGGCCCCTTGAGCGGTTGTTTCACCAAGTTCCATGAAGCCAGCCGGCAACGTCCATTTGCCCCAGCGCGGTTCTATATTGCGCTTGCACAGCAGCACTTGGTCACCGGTGTCGCCCCAAACCGGCACGGTGCCGACCACATTGAGCGGGTTTTCATAATGAACGGTGTGGCAGGCGGTGCAAATGGCGCGTTCGCGGGTGTCGCCATCGTCAGGCAGGCGGTAAACAACGGCAATGCCGCATTCGCGGCAATGTTTGAGCGGAGGACGGTGCATGAATTCAGTGTAGCGCCTTGGCTGAGCTCCAAGGCGCCCAGTGCACGGTCATGCTGGCATTAGACCTTGGTCGATTTGGTGTGCTTTTCGATCAGGCTGCGCGCTGTGGCCAGCAGTTTTTGACCGTCAAAGCCGCGCTTGTCCATGTCTTGCACCCACTCGACTTCGACCGTGCGTGACTTGCGCCGGAATTCCTGCGCTTCAGCCGGGCTCACCGTGTAGATGGTGTTGCCGCGGGCGACTGCTGATTTCCGGCCCGGCACGTCGTTGGCTTGCTGAACCTTGCCCAACCAAGCCGACGCTGCCATGCCGGAGTTGTTGTCGATGATTTTTTTCAAGTCGGGTGCCAACGAGTTGTACTTGGCTTTGTTCATCGTCATGATGAAGGTGTTGGTGTAGAGGCTGCCACCGGCCGGGTCGAACTCAGCGTGGAACTTGGTCAACTCATTGACCTTGACCGCCGGCACGACTTCCCAAGGAATCACGCAACCCGTGATGGTGCCTTTGCTGAGGGCGTCAGGGATGCCTGGCAGCGGCATGCCGACCGGAATAGCACCCAAAACGCTGAGCAATTTGGTGACTTGCCGTGTTGGCGCCCGCAGCTTCAGACCGCGCATGTCGGCAATTGACTTAACCGGCTTGTCGGCTGTGTGAATGACACCGGGGCCGTGCACATGCAGCGCAATCACTTGGGTATCTTTGAACTCATCGACCGCGACGGTTTGCACGTACTCCCAGAAAGCCTTGGAGGTGGCTTCGGCGTTGCTCATCATGAACGGCAGTTCAAAGGCCTCGATGCGCGGAAAGCGGCCGGCCGTGTTGCTCGGCAGGGTCCAGACCACGTCAACCACACCGTCTTTGGCCTGGTCATAAAGTTGCACGGGCGTGCCACCCAGTTGCATGGCCGGATAGGCTTCGAACTTGATGCGTCCTGCGGATTCTTTCTCGACCTTGGCCATCCAAGGCTTGTGCATGTCCAGCCAGACGCCTGACTGCGGCGACATGAAGGTGTGGAACTTGAGCGTGACCGACTGCTGGGCCAGACCCGACAGCGCCGGAGCGCCTAGGGCGGCGGCTGCGCCAGTCTTCAGCAGGGTGCGTCGTTGAATCATTGTTATATCTCCTGTGGAACGAGTTGCCTAAGTTAAGGGAATCAAACGGTTTTGAAAAGAGGTGAAAGCCCTAGCTTGGTAGCGGGTCAAGAAACGTACTTGACCAGCCACAGCGAGATGCCGGGAAACAGCAGCAGCAAAGTGGTGCGCAGCGTGTCGCTGATGAGAAACGGCATCACGCCCCGGTAGCTTTCAGCGATGGGCACGTCTTTGGCTAAGCTGTTGACGACGTAGACGTTGAGCCCCACAGGCGGTGCCAACAGGCCAAAACCGACGGTCATTAACACCATGATGCCGAACCAAATAGCCACCGATTCACGCGGCATGCCGAAGTCCATGCCGATGACGATGGGGAAAAAGATCGGGATGGTCAGCAGCAGCATGGAGAGTTCGTCCATCACCGCGCCCAACACCACGTAAAACAGCAAGATGGCCGTGACCACCATCAGCGGAGACAGACCCCAACCGCTAACCAAGCCGGCCAATTGATTCGGCACTTGCGTGAGGGCCAGCGCCGAGTTCATCAGGTCGGCGCCGATGAAGATCAGAAAGATCATGGCTGAACTGCTGGCCGTCGCATAAAAGCAAAGCTTGAATTTGGTCCAGGTGATTTCGCGCTTCAGCAGGGCGGCTAAAAAGGTGGCGGCTGCACCGACTGCAGCGCCTTCAGTGGGCGTGAAAAAGCCGCCGTAAATGCCGCCAAAAACAATCACGAAGATGATGCCGATGGGCACGATCCCCAAGAAAGAGGCCAGTGTCAAAGACGCTCGGTGGGGATCGACTTCAGGCGCTTGGCCGGGCACCAGCCGGACATAAATGCCAATCGCCACCATGTAGCCAAACATGGCGATGAGGCCAGGTACCAAGGCCGCAGCAAACAATTTGGCGATGTTTTGCTCGGTCAAAATGGCGTAGATCACCAGCGGTACGGACGGTGGAATCAGAATGCCGAGGGTGCCGCCGGCAGCCAGCGTGCCAGTGGCCAAGCGACCCGAATAACCGTGGCGCTTCATCTCGGGCAAGGCAACGCCGGTGATGGTCGCGGCGGTGGCCACCGACGAACCGCAGATGGCGCCAAAGGCCGCGCTGGCCAGCACGGCGGCCATCGCCAGCCCGCCCCTGAAGCCGCCCATGATGGCCGCTGCAAATTGGAACAAGGCTTTACTGATGCCACCCTGCGTTGCGAAGTGGCCCATCAAAATGAACAGTGGAATGACGGACAGGTCGTAGCTGGCAAAGCGCGCAAAGGCCTGCGTGTTTAAAAAGTAAGAGAACGGCATCCAGCCGGTTTGCATCACGTAACCGGTGCCACCGGCGACAAACATAGCTACTGCAATTGGTACCCGAAGGGCCATGAAGACCAGCATGATGCCGAAGATCAACAACGCTAAGCTGACCGGGCTCATGCGTGCACCTCGTCTGCATCTACATCGGTATCACCGGCTTCCAGCCCAAACAGCGTTTGACCCAAGCCAATCACTGCGGTCAATACAAAGGCCGGCACCATGACGGCGTACACCGTCCACAGCGGAAACCCCAGAATTTGCGATTCGGTGTTGGTGTCGTAAGAATTGAGTCCACCGAGCGCCGTTCGCCATGCCAGCAAGGCAAATAGCAAGGCCAGCAGCAGGGCGCCGAAGCGGTCGAGCAGCCCTTGCTTGGCGGGGTTAAGTTGGGCGGTGAAAAAATCCACAATGATGTTGCCGCGCTTGGCTTGGCAATACGGCATGAACATCGCGATGGCCGCGCCGGTCGCCACGCCCGTCAGCTCAAAGTCCCCGGTCAGTGACATCTCTAAAAAATTGCGACCCATCAGGCT
Source organism: Pseudomonadota bacterium (assembly GCA_041172005.1). Taxonomy (GTDB): domain Bacteria; phylum Pseudomonadota; class Gammaproteobacteria; order Burkholderiales; family Burkholderiaceae_C; genus Polaromonas. The sequence goes on along the minus strand of JBEDKR010000022.1, from coordinate 3,558 downwards.
GGCGCAGGTCATTAGCGTGATGAGTGTCATGAGCAAACCAGCCAAGATGGCGAACAGCTTGGCAAGGCGATGGAGAATTTTCAAGGTGGCAGCTCCGGGGGCAAGGATTGGCCGTCATTATGGTGGTTGAATCTACAAGCTACCCCCATGGAATACCCGCGCTAGCGGGCATTCCAAAACAGGCTCAGCTGACCTTGACCGTCAATGTGCCGATACCTGCTACGCCACCAACCAAGGTGTCGCCGGACACCACCGCTGCAACACCTGCAGGCGTGCCGCTCATGATCAGGTCGCCGGGTTGCAGTTCCCATGCGGCTGACAAATGTTCAATGCTTTCAGCGATGTTCCAGATCAGTTTGGAGATGTCGCTGCGCTGACGGTCTTGGCCGTTGACTTGCAAATAAATCTCGGCCTTTTCGATGTCGCCGGCATCGGCTGCGCGTGTGATTGGGCCGATCGGTGCGGAATGGTCAAAGCCTTTGCCGATCTCCCAAGGACGACCGAGTTTTTTGGCTTCGTTTTGCAGGTCGCGGCGTGTCATGTCAAGGCCGACGGCATAACCGTAGACGTGCTTCATCGCGTCGGCCGCTTTGATGTTCTTGCCGCCTGTGCCAATCGCCACCACGAGTTCGATCTCATGGTGAAAATTGTGCGTCAAGCTCGGGTAAGGCATGACGCCGGTTTTGCCCTCTTCAATCACGACCAACGAATTGGCGGGCTTGAGGAAGAAAAACGGTGGCTCGCGGCCAGTGAAACCCATTTCCTTAGCGTGTTCTTCGTAGTTACGGCCAACGCAGTAAACGCGGTTGACCGGAAAGCGCTCAGCCAGTCCGACGACTGGAACAGAAACCGTAGCAGGTGGCGGGAAAACGAAACTCATGACACTCTTTCTTCTTGGTATGTGTCCAGTGCGACATGCACTGGACGGTCTAAATTAATAATGTACGGCAGCTTAACGCCGAAAGGAGTTAGATGGATCACTCCGATTTCAGCAGCAACTTGAAGTGCTCAACCACCGGCGGAGCAGCAAAGAACGGGCCGACAATCGCCCGCCAGTTGGCAAATGCCGGCGACTCCCGAAAGCCGACGGTGTGGTCTTCCAGCGTGGCCCAAAAAATCTGCAGCACGTAGCGTTCTGGGTTCTCAATGCCTTGGTTGACCTTGAAGCCATTGAAACCGTGTGCACCCGAAATCACGGTGCGCAGCCCGCGCTCGATGGCTTCGTTGAACGCTGTTTGTTGGCCGGGATGAATGCGAATGTCGGCGAGTTCGAGAATCATGGTGTCCTTGTTTTTGAATGTGTGGCGATGCTTGGAGTCACTATTTTTGCCTGATTTGATCAGAGCGCAGCAGACTGACTCTACCGTCAAATCAGGCTGGCACGCTGATCAGCTGCCTCTGAGACAATACGCATATGAGCGAAACCCTTTCCAGCACCCCATCCACAGCAGCAGTAACTTCTGTGTCAAGCACCCTCAAATCTGCGCCCCGCGTTGGATTCGTCAGTCTCGGCTGTCCCAAGGCTTTGACCGATTCTGAATTGATCCTGACCCAGCTGAGTGCTGAAGGTTACGAGACATCCAAGACCTTTGAAGGCGCCGATCTGGTGATCGTCAACACCTGCGGCTTCATCGATGACGCCGTACGCGAGAGTCTGGACACCATCGGCGAAGCACTTGCCGCCAATGGCAAGGTCATCGTCACTGGTTGTCTGGGCGCCAAGGCCGGTGAGGCTGGCGGCAACTTGGTCAAGCAAATGCACCCGAGCGTGCTAGCCGTGACCGGACCGCATGCGACGCAAGAGGTGATGGACGCGGTGCACCTGAACCTGCCTAAGCCACACGACCCGTTCGTCGATTTGGTGCCCAACTCATTTGGCGTGGCTGGCATCAAGCTCACGCCGCGGCATTACGCTTACCTGAAAATCAGCGAAGGCTGCAACCACCGCTGCACCTTTTGCATCATCCCGTCCATGCGCGGCGACCTCGTCTCGCGGCCGATTGGTGACGTGCTGGTCGAGGCCCGGGCCTTGTTCGAAGGCGGTGTCAAAGAACTGCTGGTGATCAGCCAAGACACCTCGGCTTATGGTGTTGACGTCAAATACCGCACCGGGTTTTTCGACGGCAAACCGGTCAAAACCCGCATGCTGGAGTTGGTCAAAACACTGGGCGAGTTGGCGGAGCCTTACGGTGCCTGGGTTCGCCTTCACTATGTCTATCCGTACCCCAGCGTTGACGAGGTGATTCCCCTCATGGCCACGGGCTTGGTCTTGCCTTACTTGGACGTGCCATTGCAGCATAGCCACCCGGACGTGCTAAAACGCATGAAGCGACCCGCCAGCGGCGAGAAAAACCTTGAGCGCATTGCGCGTTGGCGCGAGATGTGCCCCGAGATCGTCATTCGCAGCACCTTCATCGCTGGTTTCCCGGGCGAGACGGAAGCCGAGTTCAGTCACTTGCTCGACTTCATGCGCGAAGCCCGCATTGACCGCGCAGGTTGCTTTGCCTACAGCGCTGTGGCTGGCGCGACCGCCAATGACATTCCGGGCATGTTGCCGCTGGAACTGCGTGAGGAGCGCCGCGCCCGTTTCATGGCCGTGGCGGAAGAAGTCTCCAGCCAAAAGTTGCAAGAGCGTGTCGGCGCCACCATGCAGGTGTTGGTGGACTCTGCGCCGGCCTTGGGCCGCAAAGGTGGCATCGGTCGCAGTTATGCAGACGCGCCAGAAATTGACGGCACGGTGAAGTTGTTGCCACCTGAAAAGATCAGCAAGACCTTGAAGGTGGGTGAGTTCACACGCGCACGCATTGTCGGCACCCAAGGCCACGACTTGGTCGCCGTGCCGGTCTGACATTGCGAGAAAGCCGGGCTGTTCAGCCCGGCCAGAACGTAAAAAAGCCGCTGAATTCAGCGGCTTTTTTACGTTTGAGTATCTGTGGTGCCCGGGAGAGAACTCGAATCTCCACATCTTGCGATACACGGACCTGAACCGTGCGCGTCTACCAATTCCGCCACCCGGGCACAGCTAATAATGTACCATTAGAAAATCGACTTTTTGAATCAGTCGCTCAAAAAAATTCAACTATTCACTGTGCTCCAGTTTGTAACGTCCATGCCTTATGCTGATGGCCGTGCAAACCGCTTTCCATCAAGATGCGTCCTCCCGCCTAGCCCTGCTTGCGCAGGCACGGGCCGACTCAGCGTAAGCTAAACAGACACTCTATTTTTATCGACCATCTCACGAAAGAGATTACTTATCAAAACAACTCAACACCCTTCAAGCCAGGTTTCCAACCTGTTAGCCGAATTTGAAGGCACAGTTTCGGGTCACCGTGACGGCCACGGTTTTGTTCAACGCGATGACGGCGAGGCGGATATTTACCTGCCGCCCAACGAAATGCGGGCGGTTCTGCACAAAGACCGCGTCAAAGCGCGCATCGTGCGCCATGACCGTAAAAACCGCCCCGAGGGTCGCGTCACCGAGATCATCGAACGCTCGCCCAACCCGATCATTGGCCGTTTACTGCATGAAAGCGGCGTCTGGCTGGTTGCCCCCGAAGA
>JBEDKR010000021.1:0-12470 GCA_041172005.1 Pseudomonadota bacterium | reverse complement strand
CGGTCTCCACGTCACTGTGCAGATAACGCACTTTGACACCGTTGTCGGTGAGGTAGTCGGTCAACTGTTCGGCCATGCGCTTGGTCAGCGTGGTGATCAGCACGCGCTCGTTTTTTTTCACGCGAATGCGAATTTCTTGCAGCACGTCGTCGACTTGATGCGTGGCCGGCCGCACTTCAACTTGCGGATCCACCAGCCCAGTCGGCCGAACCACCTGCTCAACCACGCGACCGGAATGCGTCTGTTCATAAGCCGCAGGCGTGGCCGAGACAAACACGGCTTGGCGCATCTTGCCTTCGAACTCTTCAAACTTGAGCGGTCGGTTGTCCAGTGCGCTCGGCAGCCTGAAACCATATTCGACCAACGTCGTCTTGCGAGCGCGGTCACCGTTGTACATGGCGTTGAGCTGGCCGATCATGACGTGGCTCTCGTCAAGGAACATCAGCGAGTCCTTCGGCATGTAGTCGCACAACGTAGACGGCGCCGAACCTGGTGGCGCGCCGCTCAAATGCCGGGTGTAGTTTTCAATGCCTTTGCAGTGGCCAATTTCGCCCAGCATTTCCAAATCAAACCGGGTGCGTTGCTCAATGCGCTGCGCCTCAACCAGCTTGCCTTCACTGATGAACTGCTTGACGCGCTCCACCAGTTCGAGCTTGATGGTTTCCACCGCGATCATGACCTTGTCGCGTGGCGTCACGTAATGGCTCTTCGGGTAAATGACGAAGCGCGGTATTTTTTGGCGGATGCGTCCGGTCAGCGGATCAAACAGCTGCAGCGATTCGATCTCGTCGTCAAACAGCTCGATGCGAATGGCCAGCTCTGAGTGCTCCGCCGGGAAAACGTCGATCACATCACCGCGCACCCGAAACGTACCACGTGCAAAGTCTTGGTCATTGCGGCTGTACTGCATGCGGATCAAACGGGCAATCACATCGCGTTGACCCATCTTGTCACCCAGCCGAGCGATGAACCGCATCTGCGTGTAATCCTCGGGCGCACCGATGCCGTAAATCGCGCTGACGGTGGCAACGATGATGGTGTCGCGCCGCTCCAGCACACTCTTGGTGGCAGACAGCCGCATCTGCTCAATGTGCTCATTGATGGCGGAGTCTTTTTCGATGAACAAATCGCGCTGCGGCACGTAGGCTTCAGGCTGGTAATAGTCGTAATAGCTGACGAAGTACTCGACCGCGTTTTTTGGGAAAAACTCTCGAAATTCGCTGTAAAGCTGGGCAGCCAGCGTCTTGTTGGGCGCAAACACAATGGCCGGCCGGCCCATCTGCGCGATCACATTCGCCATGGTGAAGGTCTTGCCCGAACCGGTGACGCCCAACAAGGTCTGGAACACTTCGCCGTCGTTGATGCCCTCGACCAATTGGGCAATCGCGGCCGGCTGGTCGCCAGCCGGTTCATAAGGCATGAACAGCTCAAAAGGCGATCCCGGAAAGCTCACAAAGTGGCCAGGCAAGGCCGTGTCCACAGGGGCGTTGGCCGACGCACTCGCCAGCACAACCTCAACTTCATTGACTTCTTGCATAAACCTCAATCCTGGCCCGTTAAAATTCCGGACAACCAAACAGAATACGACATTCCTTGGCTTGACGAAAAGATCGTCCCAAAGCCCCGGCCTGTCCAGACAGCTTCATTACTTTTCAAAGGATTTCTCCATGTCTTTGTTCACCACCGTCGAAATGGCACCTCGCGACCCGATTCTGGGTCTCATCGAACAGTTCAATGCCGACACCAACCCGGCCAAGGTCAACCTGGGCGTCGGCGTTTATTACGACGACAACGGCAAACTGCCGCTGCTCGACTGTGTGAAAGCCGCCGAAAAGCTCATGGCCGAAGAACCGAAACCACGTGGCTACTTGCCGATTGACGGCATCGCCGCTTACGACGCTGCCGTGAAGAACTTGGTATTTGGGGCTGACAGCGAACCCGTCAAGAGCGGCCGCGTGGCGACCGTGCAAGGCATTGGCGGTACCGGCGGCCTGAAAGTCGGCGCTGATTTCTTGAAACGCCTGAACCCCAAGGCCAAAGTGCTGATCAGCGACCCGAGCTGGGAAAACCACCGAGCGCTGTTCACCAACGCTGGCTTTGAGGTCGAGAACTACCCCTACTATGACGCAGCCAACCGTGGCGTGAACTTCGCCGGCATGCTGGCTGCACTCAAAGCTGCAGCGCCCGGCACCATTGTCGTGCTGCACGCCTGCTGCCACAACCCAACCGGTTACGACATCACTCCAGCCCAGTGGGACGAGGTCATTGCGGCTATGAAAGCCGGCGGACTGGTCACCTTTCTCGACATGGCTTACCAAGGCTTTGGCCACGGCATCACTGAAGACGGCGCGGTCATTGGCAAGTTTGTTGCAGCGGGTCTGGACTTTTTCGTCTCGACTTCTTTTTCCAAAAGCTTCAGCCTGTATGGCGAGCGCGTGGGTGCCCTGAGCGTTCTGTGCGCAAACAAGGAAGAAGCCGACCGCGTGCTGAGCCAGCTGAAAATCGTCATTCGAACCAACTACAGCAACCCACCGATTCACGGTGGTGCGGTGGTCGCAGCGGTGCTGGGCACCCCTGCCCTGCGCGCCCAATGGGAGCTGGAACTTGCGGTCATGCGCGAGCGCATCAAGGAAATGCGCACCTTGCTGGTTGAAAAACTCAAGGCCGCTGGCGTCAAGCAAGACATGAGCTTCATCACCAGCCAAATCGGCATGTTCAGCTACTCAGGTCTGACCAAAGACCAAATGGTGCGTCTGCGCAATGAGTTCGCTGTTTACGGCACCGACACGGGCCGCATGTGCGTCGCTGCGTTGAACACCAAAAACATCGACTACGTCTGCGCGTCGATTGCCAAGGTCATCTGAGTTACGCGTCTCCCCAGATCATCGAGCGCATGGAGATCGACGCCAGCTGAAAACTGGTGTTGAAGAATTTCACTCGCTCGCCTGACTCCACAGCGCCCGCTGCGTACAGCAAAGGCAAAAAATGCTCGTACGTCGGGTGAGCCATCGTCGCTAGACTGCCGAGCTTCTGGAAATTCTGCAGTGCGTCGAGCTGGCCCTGCTGTACATACCCGCCGATGGTTTGGTCAAACTCCAGAGCCCAGTCATAGGCTTGGCTGGACGCTGCACCGCGCTGAGCCTGCTGCAGGTTGTGCACCACGTTGCCGCTGCCAACAATCAGCACGCCACGGCGACGCAAGGCCTTGAGTTGGCGCGCCAGTGCATAGTGTTCGCTCGGTGCACGGCTGTAGTCCATGCTGAGTTGCACAACCGGCACGTCGGCATTCGGGAACATCGGTTTGAGGACGGACCACGCACCATGATCGAGTCCCCAACTGGCGTCCAGCCCCAAAGGCAAAGACATGCGCTGGCGCACGGCCCGGCTGATCTCAGCAGCCGCTTCTGGCGCACCCGGCGCGGGGTACTGCTGGTCAAACAATTCCCGTGGAAAACCGCCAAAATCGTGAATGGTTTTGGGTTGGGCCATCGCTGTGAGCCACCAACCTTGTGTCAGCCAGTGCGCAGAAATGCACAAAATCAGCTGCGGCATCGGCCAGTCAGAGCCAAAACGCGTGCCCAGTGCCTGCCAACTGCGCCGGTACTCGTTGTCCGTCACAGCGTTCATGGGGCTGCCATGGCCGACAAACAGCACGGGCAAAGTATCAGTTTGTTTCAATTTTTCGAACTGGAGCGTCGACAGGCTGCTGAGGCTGGATGCCATATCACTTTGTTCCTTTAAATCTTTAAATTAGGTCGGGTTGCGAATACGTTCTTATGATGAATGACGACGTCGTTGGTGCAAAGCTTTCACCAGCTTGACAATCTTCCGTCTAGGACGCACCAAATTAGTGTTTACTCCTCTACAAAGAAGCTCAGCTACTGGTATATTGCACTGCAACATTATCAGCCGTCACACCATAAAAGGGCTACGCCATGCTTTATCAGGTCTATGAAACGCAACGCACAATGATGGAGCCTTTCGTCGATTTTGCGCAAGCGGCTGCCAAGCTCTACAGCAATCCGATGACGCCCGCAGGACAAAATCCGTTCGCGCAGCGCGTATCCGCCGGCTACAGCTTGATTTACCGCTTGGGCAAGGATTACGAAAAACCAAGTTTTGATCTGACCACGGTGGATGTCGATGGCACCAGTGTGGCGATTCATGAACGGATTGAGCTGGACAAACCTTTCTGTGAGTTGCGCCGCTTCAAACGTTTCACCGACGACCCTGCCACCTTGACCAAGCTCAAAGAGCAGCCCGTGGTGTTGATCGTGGCACCTTTGTCTGGTCACTACGCCACGCTGCTGCGCGACACCGTCAAGACCATGCTGAAGGACCACAAGGTCTACATCACCGACTGGAAAAACGCCCGCATCGTGCCACTGGCTGACGGCAGCTTTGCCCTAGACGACTACGTCAACTACGTGCAAGAATTTATCCGCCACCTGCAAGACGCCTATGGCAATTGCCACGTCATGAGCGTGTGCCAGCCAACGGTGCCGGTACTGGCCGCCATTTCTTTGATGGCCACCCGCGGCGAGACCACGCCACTGAGCATGACCATGATGGGTGGCCCGATTGATGCGCGCAAGTCGCCCACAGCGGTCAACAACTTGGCGATGAACAAGAGCTACAGCTGGTTTGAAAACAACGTGATTTTCCGAGTACCAAGCAATTTTGCTGGCGCTGGTCGGCGTGTTTATCCCGGCTTTTTACAGCACACGGGTTTCGTGGCCATGAACCCGGATCGCCATGCCAGCAGCCATTACGACTACTTCAAAGATTTGCTGAAAGGCGATGACGCCAGCGTCGAAGCGCACCGTAAGTTCTACGACGAGTACAACGCGGTTCTCGACATGGACGCCGACTACTACCTCGACACCATCAAGACGGTGTTTCAGGAGTTCAAGCTGGTCAATGGCACTTGGGACGTGCGCAACGAGCAAGGCGTTCTTGAGCGCGTGCGTCCGCAAGACATCACCACCACGGCGAACTTAACCGTCGAAGGCGAACTGGACGACATTTCTGGTTCAGGTCAAACCGAAGCCGCCCACGGCCTGTGCCCCAACATTCCGAAAGAGAAGCAGAAGCACCTCGAAGTCAAAGGTGCTGGCCATTACGGCATTTTCAGCGGCCGCCGCTGGCGCGAGATCACCTACCCGGCCGTGAAGTCCTTCATTTTGGCGCACAACAAGCTGGGTAGCCCAGCCGCTTCAAGCAAGCCAGCGGCCAGTGCGCCAGTCAAGCAGAAAGCACCGGCGGTCTCTTTGGCCGCAGCCAAAACGCGTCCAGCGACTGCGGTCAAGAAGACCCCAGCCCGCAAATAAACGCCGTCCAGACTGAGGCGGGCTTGCGTTCGTGAGCCTGACCGAACGCATCAACGCCCTGCTGCCGCAAACCCAGTGCACGCGTTGCGGTTATCCCGACTGCGGGTCTTACGCCAAAGCCATCGCCAAGCAGGAAGTCGCCATCAACCGCTGCCCGCCCGGTGGCGATGAAGGCGTGCGCCGTCTGGCGGCCTTGACTGGCCAGCCGGTGCTCGCACTGGATGCCGAGCATGGCCAAGAGGGTCCGCGCCACGTTGCGGTGATTGACGAAGCTTGGTGCATTGGCTGCACTTTGTGTTTGCCGGTCTGCCCGACAGACGCCATTTTTGGCAGCAACAAGCTGATGCACAGCGTGATTGAAAAACACTGCACCGGCTGCGAACTGTGCATCCCAGTCTGCCCTGTGGATTGCATCAGTTTGGTCAATGTGACAGCGCTTGAGACCGGCTGGAAAGCATGGTCGCCCGCGCAGGCAGAAGACGCGCGGAGTCGTTATGCGTTCCACCAAATCAAGCAAGTGCGCGAGACACGGGTACAAGCCGATCGGCTGGAGAAAAAAGCCGAAGCTGCGCTGGCTGATGTTGCGGCCCATTCCAAGCACACCGACACAGCCGTGCTGGACGCCAAACGCGCCGTGATTGAAGCGGCGCTGGCGCGGGCAAGAGCCCGCCGCAGCGCAACAGACTGAACAATTACAGCGCGGGCAACTCAGTCAGACCCAACACCACCGGCTCAAACGCGTGCAGCGAAGGTGCACCACCAGTGTGGATGAACAGCACTTTTTCGTCCGGTTTGAAGTAGCCTTTACGGGCCAGTCCAATCAAGCCAGCCATGATTTTCCCTGTGTAAACCGGGTCCAGCAAAATCGCTTCGGTACGGGCCAGCATTTGCACGGCTTCGACCATAGCCGCATTGGGCACAGAGTATTTTGGCCGCCACCAATCGCCAAAACTCAACACGGCTTCGCGCGGGATGATCATGTTGAGCCCCAGCAAATCAGCCACGGCTTGGGCTTCTTTGTGCACCAGCGGGTCTTGGTCGACCGGGTCGCGACTGACACCAATTCCAATAATTGGAATCTGGATGTTGTTGCCAAGAAAGCCAGCGAGCAAACCGCCGTGGGTGCCAGAACTGCCTGAGCCCACCACGACTTTGTCGATCTGCACGCCTTGTTCAAAAAACTGCTGCTGCAGCTCTTGTGCACAGGCCACATAACCCAAGCCACCCACCGCGTTTGAGCCACCGCCCGGCACGATGTAACCCTTGCGGCCGACAGCAGCCAACTCGGCCGCGACCTGCTGCATAGCTGCCAGCATGTTGGTGCCAGCTGGCACCACGGTAACGGACTCCACACCCATCAAGCGAAATAGAAAATTATTGCCGCTGGCATCAGTGTGGTAGCTGTTGGGTACACGCTCTTCGATGACGAAGCGGCACTTCATGTTTTCTTTGATAGCCGACGACAAGGTGGCGCGGCAATGATTCGACTGCGGGGCACCGCAAGTGATCAAGGTGTCCGCACCTTGAGCTATGGCATCGGCAGCCAGAAATTCGAGTTTGCGTGTCTTGTTGCCACCGGGCGTCAGGCCCAGCATGTCATCGCGCTTGATCCAGATTTGGGGGCCTTGGCCCTCTGGACAAAGCTCAGCCAACGCACGCGTGAAATTCGGCAGGAACTCGAGCGGCGTGGGGCCAACGGTATAACGGCGGCGGGGGAAACGGGATAAATCCATGTGCTAACTCCTGAAGTGATCAGACTGCTGCAACACCCAATTTAGTCATTGAAGCAATGCAGCCCATCCACCATTGTGCCCCGGTACATCACAAGCTCTGGCTTGCCATCGCCGCAAAAGCCTTCACCACCTCAGGCGGCGCTTGCACCAACTCCACCAACACACCTTCACCCGCAATCGGGAATTCGTCATTGGCCTTGGGATGCAAAAAGCAGATGTCAAAACCAGCCGCGCCTTGGCGAATGCCGCCAGGAGCAAAGCGCACGCCTTGCGCGGTGAGCCAGCTGACCGCTTGCGGCAAGTCATCAATCCACAAGCCCACGTGGTTCAGCGGCGTGGTGTGAACGGCTGGTTTTTTATCCGGGTCAATCGGTTGCATCAGATCAACCTCGACTTTGAACGGGCCAACACCCATGGCGCAAATGTCTTCGTCGACGTTCTCACGTTCGCTGACGAAATTACCCGTCACTTCGAGCCCGAGCATATCGACCCAGAGCGTGCGTAACCGGGCTTTGCTGGGGCCACCAATGGCGATTTGCTGAATACCCAGCACTTTGAAAGGACGGTTCATGCGGTCAACCTCAATGATTTAAACGAACTCAACAATCGGTTGATCCACGGTGAGCGACTCGCCCTTGGCGGCCAACACTTTGCCGACCACGCCGTCAGCGATGGCAAACAGCACGTTCTCCATCTTCATGGCTTCGATCACAGCCACGCGCTCACCGGCGAGAACTTTTTGGCCGACCGTCACCGCCACGTCCACCAGCAAGCCTGGCATCGGTGACAGCACGTAACGGCTCATGTCAGGTGGTGCCTTGAAAGGCATCATCTTGTAGAGTTCGGCGGCGCGTGGCGACAAGACCAGCGCATCCAGTCGCGTGCCGTTGTGAATCAAACGCACCGCCAGTGGGTTCTTGCCGACACCGCGCTCTACCTGCGCTGAAAAAGCCTCGCCATTGACCGTGCCGCGAATGCGTGCGCCACCCAAATGCCAAGCGCTGCAGATCTCAAACGTCTTGCCGCCAGTCTCAACCGCGCTCGATCCCGACTCGGCTTGGTAGTCACGCACCAGCACCGGCTGCGCCGTGTTGTTGCCCGCAGCACCCATGCCGATGACGACAAAATCTTCACTCACGGTGATACCATGGCCCGGCAGCTGACCGCTGATACCTGCAGCACGGCCCAACAGCCGGCGATTGACGTAAGCAGCCAAGGCGACCAGAAAATCAGGGTCGTCATGCGGCACGTCTTCAGCGCGAAAGCCTTGGCCATAGTTTTCTGCAATGAAGCCAGTATTGAAGTCGCCAGCCACGAATTTCGGGTGAGCCAGCAAGGCGGCCTGAAATGGAATGTTGCTGCTGATGCCGCGAATCACAAACGAGTTCATCGCTTCGCGCATCTTGGCGATGGCATCTAAGCGGTCTTTGCCATGGACGATGAGCTTGGCGATCATCGAGTCGTAATGCATCGGGATCTCGCCGCCGTCTTGCACGCCGGTGTCCACACGCACACCTTGCAGCTGCGACATGTCTGCCGCGAACATGGTTTGCGTTGGCGGCTGAAAACGCACCAGCCGCCCCGTGCTCGGCAGAAAGTTGCGAAACGGATCTTCGGCATTGATACGACACTCCATCGCCCAGCCATCGCGTTTGACCTCGGCTTGCGTCAGCGGCAGCTTCTCGCCTGCCGCCACGCGAATCATCAGCTCGACCAAATCCAAGCCGGTGATGCATTCGGTCACCGGGTGCTCGACCTGCAAGCGGGTGTTCATTTCCAGAAAGTAAAAGCTCTGGTCTTTGCCGACGACAAACTCCACCGTGCCAGCGCTCTGGTACTTCACAGCTTTGGCCAACAGCACGGCTTGCTCGCCCATGGCTTTGCGTGTGGCTTCAGTGATGAACGGGCTTGGCGCCTCTTCGATCACCTTCTGGTGGCGGCGCTGAATCGAGCATTCACGCTCGTTCAAATAAATCACATTGCCGTGGCTGTCGCCAATCAACTGGATCTCAATGTGACGTGGCTCTTCGACGAATTTTTCGATGAAGACGCGGTCGTCACCGAAGCTGTTTTTGCTTCGTTACGGCAGCTGGTGAAACCTTCAAAAGCTTCTTTGTCATTGAAGGCAACGCGCAAACCTTTGCCACCACCACCCGCGCTGGCTTTGATCATCACCGGGTAGCCAATGCCCTTGGCTATCTCAACGGCTTTCTCGGGTGTTTCAATCGCGTCGTTGACGCCGGGAATGCAGTTGACACCGGCCGCACCAGCCAGTTTTTTGGACTCAATTTTGTCGCCCATGGCGGCAATCGAGTAATGCTTGGGGCCGATGAAGACCAAGCCTTCTTCTTCAACGCGCTTGGCAAAGCCAGCGTTTTCACTCAGAAAACCGTAGCCTGGGTGCACCGCTTCCGCGCCGGTTTGTTTGCAGGCGGCGATGATTTTTTCCGCTTGCAAGTAACTGTCACGGCTGGGCGCAGGACCAATGTTGACGGCTTCGTCAGCCAGCTCGACGTGGCGTGCGTCTTTATCCGCATCGGAGTAAACCGCGACCGTTTTGATGCCCATTTTGCGGGCTGTGAGGATGACGCGGCAGGCGATTTCGCCGCGGTTGGCGATCAGGATTTTCTTGAACATTTGTTGCTTTCGATCAATTTTTTTATGCACTGCACTTGGCGTGGTGGGCTGCGCGCTCCGCCATGGGCGCGGTGTATCTACCTACGCTCATGTCCCCCGGCCTGCGGCCTCCTCCTTGACTTCGCTGCGGCAGACACACCACGCCCAAGGCTACGAAGGTGGTTTGACGCAGTTCCTCTGAACCCAGCATATCGAGGACTGGGGTGTCCGGGGTTTTTGCGCAGGTAAAGGAGGAGGCCAAAGGCCGGAGGACACGGAGCAAAAACTCCGGGCACCTCGGTCCGGGGCGAGAAGCTCTGGTGTGAAATCCAAAGTTCATCATGACGACCATTACAGCGGAATGTTGCCGTGTTTGCGCCAAGGATTCTCAAGCTTTTTGTCTTTCAACATAACCAGCGAACGGCAAATGCGCTTACGCGTTTCATGCGGCAAGATAACGTCGTCAATGAAACCGCGACTACCCGCCACAAACGGGTTCGCAAAGCGGGCTTTGTACTCGGCTTCTTTGGCGGCCAGTTTGACCGGGTCGCCCTTGTCTTCACGGAAAATAATTTCAACCGCACCCTTGGCACCCATCACCGCAATCTCCGCATTCGGCCAAGCAAAGTTGACGTCACCGCGCAAATGCTTGGAGGCCATCACGTCATACGCCCCGCCGTAAGCCTTGCGTGTGATGACGGTGATTTTTGGCACCGTGCACTCGGCATAAGCGTAGAGCAATTTCGCGCCATGCTTGATGATGCCGCCGTACTCCTGCGAGGTGCCGGGCATGAACCCAGGCACGTCGACAAAGGTGATCACCGGAATGTTGAAGGCATCGCAAAAACGCACAAAGCGCGCCGCCTTGATCGAACTCTTGATGTCTAGGCAACCGGCCAGCACCAGCGGCTGGTTCGCCACGATGCCGACGCTCTGGCCTTCCATGCGCGCAAAACCAATGATGATGTTCTTAGCGTACTCGGGCTGAATCTCAAAAAAGTCACCGTCATCAACCGTCTTGACGATGAGTTCTTTCATGTCATACGGCTTGTTGGCGTTCTCGGGCACCAGCGTGTCCAAGCTCAGGTCCATGCGATTGGCTGGGTCGGCACTTGGGCGCACAGGTGCTTTTTCGCGGTTGTTCAGTGGCAAGTAGTTGTAGAGACGGCGCAGCATCAAAAGCGCTTCAACATCGTTGTCAAAAGCCAAATCGGCCACGCCGCTCTTGGTGGTGTGCGTGATGGCGCCGCCGAGTTCTTCTGCGGTGACTTCCTCGTGGGTCACGGTTTTCACCACCTCAGGGCCAGTCACAAACATGTAGGAGCTGTCTTTGACCATGAAGATGAAATCGGTCATGGCGGGTGAATACACTGCGCCACCGGCCGAAGGCCCCATGATCATGCTGATCTGCGGGATCACGCCGCTGGCCATGACGTTACGCTGAAAGACATCGGCGTAACCGCCAAGTGAGGCGACGCCTTCTTGGATACGCGCACCGCCGGAGTCGTTCAGGCCGATCACGGGTGCGCCGACCTTCATGGCTTGGTCCATCACTTTGCAAATTTTCTCTGCATGCGCCTCTGACAATGCACCGCCGAAGACCGTGAAGTCCTGACTGAAAACAAACACCAAACGGCCATTGATCATGCCGTAGCCAGTCACCACGCCGTCGCCAGGAATCTTGTTGTCTTGCATGCCAAAATCGTGGCAGCGGTGCTCAACAAACATGTCCCACTCTTCGAAGGTGCCTTCGTCGAGCAAGAGTTCCAGCCGTTCACGGGCGGTTAGTTTGCCTTTGCCGTGCTGCGCGTCAATCCGCTTTTGACCGCCGCCGAGCCGCGCTTCAGCGCGTTTTTTTTCGAGTTGTTCGAGAATGTCTTGCATGCTTTGCTTTCTTTACTAGATGGCTTTTTTTACGCTTGAACTTGATGGGCCGCCAGCAGTTTGCGTGCTGCCGTTGATGCGGGAATGTCGCCGCTGACGACCTGGGTCATCAGCACCGGAAGCAGCGCGCTGACTGCCGGGTTTTGCCTGAAGGCCTGTTTCAGTCCGGCATCAATGCGCTCCCACATCCATGACAGCGACTGTTGCTGGCGCCGGTTGGCAAACTTTCCGTTGGCTGTTTGTCTGGCCTGAAACTCAAGCACTTCTGTCCAAAAAAGGGCTATGCCCTCGCCTTTCAAGGCACTCAGCAGCATGGCTTTGGGGTGCCAATTGGTTTCCAGATAGCCGCTGAACATGCCCAACAACTGCATGGCCGAAGTGATTTGCAGCTGTGCGCGCTGAGCTGCAATCGCGTCTATGTCGGCCTTGTTGATGACCACCAGATCAGCCAGTTCCATCACGCCTTTTTTGATGGCTTGCAAATCGTCGCCGGCATTTGGCAGCTGCATCAACACAAACATATCGGTCATGTTGGAGACCGCTGTTTCGCTCTGGCCGACACCGACGGTTTCGACGATCACCACGTCGTAACCGGCAGCTTCGCAGACCAACATGGCTTCGCGGGTTTTCTCAGCGACGCCGCCCAAGGTTCCGCTCGAAGGGCTGGGCCGGATGTAGGCTTTTTCATGGACGGACAGCATTTCCATGCGCGTTTTGTCGCCCAGAATAGAGCCGCCGGAAACAGTGCTGGACGGGTCGATCGTTAGCACCGCTACCCGGTGGCCTTGCGCGATCAGGTACAAGCCCAAGACCTCAATGAAGGTGGACTTGCCGACGCCCGGCACACCGCTGATGCCCAGGCGAAACGATTTCCCGGTGTGCGGCAACAAGGTGGTGAGCAAGGCGT